>JAITBS010000611.1 GCA_031283515.1 Planctomycetaceae bacterium | reverse complement strand
TCGATTTTTTTAATACCCGAACAAAAATTCGGGCAATTTATTTGTCAAAACGGAAAATGATCTCCAAATGTTGAAATTAAAAAATTATTATGTCCGGTATTCTACCAAACCATTAAAATGTGTCAAGCCCAAAAAATTTTTCTGTTCCTGAGCGGAAATCACAAAAGTAATTGTCTGAAAAACTGGAATCATTATGTTCAATATTTTACCAAACAATTAAAATATGTCAAGAAGAATACAAAATTTTCTGTTTCTGAGCGGAAATCACAAAGATAACTGTTTATTTTATTTTTTGAGAATACGAATAACCAAAACAAACGAAAAGAGTTTAAACCAAAATTTTCGTTTGTTTCATAATTTCGTTTGTTTCATAATTCTCAAAAAAGAATCAACGAAAATCTGTGTAATCTACAGACTCTGTTGATAAAAATAGGTAGTTACAATTCAAACTATAAATGAGATTGATTCCTAATTACGTATCATTATCTTTTTTATGCTTTGGGTATTCATAATATTTTGCGGTATTATTTTCTTCTGATATTTGGCAGAAACCACGTAATTAGTCCCAGTAACGGTATGAACGAACAAATATCGTAAACTAATTCGATTCCGCCGTGATCGGCAAGACCGCCCAGAAATGCCGAGGCAATGCCGCCAACACCAAATGAAAAACCGAAAAATAAACCGGCAATTGTTCCAACTCTGCCCGGAACTAATTCTTGTGCGTAAATCAAAATTGCCGGAAAAGACGACGCCATAATCGCTCCAATAACAATAGTTAATACGCAAGTTCCCAAAAGTGAATCCACATAAGGCAGTAATAATGTAAACGGAGCAGCACCAAGAATTGAAACCCAAATTACATATTTTCGCCCAATTTTATCACCAACCGGACCACCAACAATTGTTCCGGCAGCAACCGCAAAAAGAAAAATAAATAAGTAAATCTGAGAATATTGTACCGAAACATTGAACTTTTCAATAAGATAAAATGTATAAAAATTCGTCAAACTAATCGTATAAACATTTTTAGAAAAAACAAGCAACAATAATATTGTTATTGAAAAGATTATGTTGTATTTTGACAAAGACAAATGTTTTGTTTCGGAATTTTTTTGTTCTTTTTTTTTCGGTAACTTAATTTGTTCCAGCCTTTGCGAATACCAATGTCCGATTGGAATCATGAAAAGAATGGCGCAGAAAACAACAATTCCAAACCAAACGATATTTTTTTGTCCGTAAGGTGCAATGAGAATTGCAGCAAGAAGCGGTCCCAATGATGAACCGGTATTGCCGCCAACTTGGAACAATGATTGAGCCAACCCAAACTGCCCGCCGGAAGCAATATAAGCAATTCGGGAAGATTCAGGATGAAACACCGCAGAACCAAAACCGATTAACGAAACAGAAACAAGAATCAACGAAAAATTCCATGCTTGCGAAAGCAAAAGAATTCCCGCCAATGTTGATGTCATTCCGATTGGTAATGCATAGGGTTGCGGGTGTTTATCGGTGTACCAACCGACAAGAGGTTGGAAAATCGACGATGCAAATTGAAATGTTGTTGCAATTAGTCCGATCTGAGTAAACGACAACAAAAGCGAATGTTTCAGTAACGGATAACTTGCCGCGATCAGTGATTGAAACGTATCGTTGAAAAGATGGGAAATACACAACGCCCAAAGAACAAGATAAGTTGTTCTTTGGTTGTTGTGCTGAGTTGTGTCTTCATCCTCAGTTGTATTCATCTCGTAGTATAATCATTCACGCAAAATTTATAAAAATAGGTTGTTATTTACAATTACATCAACAATAACCGAACATTAGTAATATTCGGCACGATATATTTGATACAATATTTGAATGAAATACATCCTATCTTTTGGTTATTACGGAGAATGTTTTTTAATGGTTTCCTTATTTTTTATATTGGCAATCGCATTTTTTGTAATCGCCGATGTTGGGAGTTTCCTTATGGACATCGGGACCGAAATACCGCAAGGCAACAAGCGGATCACTGCCGGTATTTTCAATTACGAATCCTTTTTGTGCCGCACTGGCTGTTACGTAAATTTCATCATTGGGTTCTTCGCCGTAATGAATCATTGTTGGAGTATCGACATCAAGTTTTCCGATTTTTCCGTGACCTTGTACGAAAATCCAACTACTTGCTCCGGGATCTTTGAGTGTAAACTTAACACCCGGCAACACGGTTAATTCTTTTGCGGAAAAAAGTTGTTTGCCGTCAATTTTTCCATAAGTAATCCATTTATCCCAATAACCGTCACCGGATTGTTTTTTATCGATAATTGGTTCGATATAATTGGAATTTTTGAAAAACGGATCGATATTTTTTTCCCAATCGAGCATTTCGATAATAAAATCGAGGTCTTTATGTTTATTTCTTGGGACATCTTTGACAAGCAGAGCCCAAGGAACTTCACGTCCTTCGACCAATGATTGGAACATTCCGAAGACATCGGAACCCCATTGCGGTTCGTAAGTGCACAGCGAACCCGGTGCGTGCAGAACACCGGCAGGAACAACCCATCCGGTTCCGCGTTTAAGCCGATACGCTTTGGAAAGGTCGAGAATACCGTTATCACCTTTGTTCCAATTTTCGAGACATTTTCGAACATCTGCTTTTGTTGTTCCCGGTTCGAGTCCCATAAAAGTATAATCGAAATGATTTTCAGCAGCATTGAGTTGCGGTGGATAGTAATAGGCTTCCGGTTTTCCTTCTTGTCCGACTATTTGGGCATCTTTTTCCATTTGGTGCATGTGATGACAAATCGGACCGGCATTATCGAAAAACTTGGAATAAATGGGCCAACGGTGATATTTTTCCCAGATGGATTCGCCGACAACTGCACCTTTTCCTTCGACAACAGCGTCACGGAGCAGGAATTTTTTGCCGTTGAATTTGATGTAACTAAGCCCTTCGTCATCATCGCGGTTATCATTGGCGGCTTCGGTGGTGCTGCCGAACCAACGTTCATCGATACCGCCGCGGTGAACTCCGAGTGCGTACCAATCCGTTGGAGCAAGTTTAATCCGTTTGCCAGGGTGCATGAAATTACGCGGTACCCAATTCGGAATTAACCGAAAAATCCCGTCTCCGGCATTTATTGCTTCTTGAAAGATTTTACTGACATTATCTTTTTTAACTGCCGTAGAACGATTTTTACATGAACATTCTTTCATCATAATACTCCCTTTGTTGAGGTTGGGTCATAAAAAGGTATAAGGTTCATACCAAACTGCCTCATTCTACCAAATACCGTTTTGAAATGCGATAGACCAGATAAAATTGTTATACGTTATTCTGCCGTAATTGGTTTTTTCAAGAAAATCCTTGCCCATCGTTTGATAAAAATTTCAACACAACTATAACAGCAACGAATATCGGTCAACTTAAAAATCCGTTTGTTTGTTTTCTTTAATACGGACAACTGTCCATCAATGTTTTTAGGTCGGAGATTAAATCATCGTAGATTTTTCGTAACGGCGTATTCTCCGGCGGCGTGATTGGTTCTACAACTTTATATCCGTTGTCAAGCAAAAATTGCCGAGTTCGTAACGCAAGCAACGTCTCAATACTCGTCGGTTCATCTACACGCTTAACCTTCTGCAACTGAGCTAAACAATGTTCCTTTTGCGAATCATCAACAAATCTATATCGTAACAATAATTCATACGCAAGAAAATTAGGATAGCCTCTCCAATCTTGATACGCTCTGTCAACCTGCTCGATAAATTGATTCAACTCTTTTTCCGACAACTTACAATCTCGATTACAAATATATCGATACTGCACCCAAGCGGCAAAATCAAAACCGCTCGCAACGGAAAATTCTTGTCTTGATAATAAATCAAGAAATTCATTCGCGCCAATAAATTCAGACGTTAATGTTTCATCGGTATTGTTTGCAATTCGTTTATAATCTGCCAAACATTCTAAACAGTAATTTCGTTGACGCTCAAATGCCGTGTCGCGACGATCAATTTTACTCGCATAATTCCAAATTTTAGTCCACTCTTTTTTCAAAAAAGTTAAATCATTCCACGCTGATTTTAGAAGCTCAATCGCTTTAGTTCGACTAGAAATACAATTCAACCGAGCAAGAAAACGCCGACGTAACGCCCGCGTATTTAACATCGCCAACAACGACAAATAATCGTCCGCGTCGGCAAATTTACCGTTGATCGCGTCCTGTAAATGACTAATACGTTTATCAACTTCCTGATGCGAATAATGTATATCGTCCCATTCGCCGCTGTCCACCGCCAACACCGAACACGACGCCGATTGCTCATAACGTAAATAATGTCCAAGATTATTTGTCGGGATTTCATCCCAGTCGAGTATTCTTGCAGCTTGACGATAATTAGCAGACTTTTCCGTCTCGCCATTATGCAACGCAGCACGAGATAACAAATCATACGCAACATGACGTACAAGATTAGATTCGCTTTTTGTAAACGGAAAAATAATCGCCTCAACGTTTTTCAAATTATCACGAATATTACGATTTGAGTACGCCGCCAACAAACAAGCAATACCTTCAGCCGCGTTATCCTTGTTAGTCGCTAACTTGATAATATCAAACAAAGCCAATAACGGATTAGAATCAACTTCGATAATCTCAATTCCGTCGGCAATATTGTTAATTCCTTTTTGACCTTTTACAGTCAGCAACGTTTTATAACCGAATCGTTTTGCAACCTCAATTTTATTAACAAGCGTATCTGGATTGACAGGCGTTAAACTATTATTTTCCAAACAACCGGTTGAAACAACAGTATTCGGAAGAACAATTCCAGTCAACAGTTGTAATGCGGCAATTATCGCCGGCAAAGATAAAGAATTTCCGCAACCGGTTTGATTAAGATGAATCTCGACAAGCGGCGTTTTGTGTGAATGATAAAGCGGTTTGAATAAATCAAAAATAATTTTAGCCGCCTTGTAAGCGTGCGATTCCAACTCTGACGGATTTAACGATTCGCCGTAAGTTTGTTTTTCGGTAACAACAAGAAAACCAAGTTGTCCGCCGACTTGCAAATTAGCGGTCAATATCGGAACATAATTTTCCGGCGGACCTCCGACTAACCGGTTTTTCTTCCATTTAATCGCATCGTGAAACCAATCAATGTTGGAATTATTATCATCGGCGAGATCGTTCTCGATCTGCTCGTCTGAAAGCGAACCAAACTGCTTCCAATCTGGACCTGAGTTAATAAGAGTCATTTCAATTAAAATTTGTTAAAAAGGTAGTAACCATTCACGATTTTTAAAATTCGGAATTCGGAATTCGGAATTCGGACTTCGGAATTCGGAATTATTTTTTAAACACGGATATACGCGGATTTTTGAGGTGTATAGGATTTACACGGATAAACAAATGACGATTTGTGAACGTTACAAATAATTAAACCAGATAAAAAAATTGGTAATATATCAGTGGAATTATTTTTTATTAGTCCCGCAGGGACGACAAGTGCATAACCGTAGGTTAACCTACGGATCGAAATCTCCACACTAATCAAGCCCCGTATATGGCGGCACTATGAAATTGATTTATCGTTACAATAATTCATAATAATTCATAGTGTCGTCCCTGCGGGACTTTCGGCTGCACATAACGAACAAGATATTGAAAACGAATAGACTTTATTACTTGCTTTGCAATAAAATTACGAAAAGGATTACAATCCTTCTTTTTATTGTTGTCTCCTGTCAACACGT
>JAITBS010000604.1 GCA_031283515.1 Planctomycetaceae bacterium | reverse complement strand
CTGTTTCCATTTCAATACCTCTTTATTTTAAGGAGAATCAAGATGAAAGTAAGATTTTTTCGCGGATTTACGTTAGTCGAATTACTTGTGGTGATTGCGATTATCGGTGTGTTAATTGCGTTACTGTTACCTGCTGTTCAGGCAGCACGAGAAGCGGCGCGGAGAATGCAGTGTACAAACCATTTGAAACAAATCGGTATAGCATTGCACAACTACAGCGACACATGTAAAGAGTTACCATTTGCGTCATCGAACACTAGTACACAAGATGGAGACTGGCGTAGCTGCCGATCATGGGCTGTTGCCATTTTTCCATTCATAGAGCAACAATCGTTGTACAGTCAACTTATTTTCGGTGAGTCGGGAAACTTTGATACATCTGCCAATCCGAAAACAAATTTGACTGCTCTCAACGGTGTTGTTGTTCCTTACTTTTATTGCCCGTCTAATACTCGCGGCACAATGCGTGAAGACACGGTCAGTAGCGTACAATATAAATTGCAAAAAATTAATTACGTTGGAATCGGCGGAACAGTGAGAAACCCGATTGATATTACAAATAATGTTACTCCACTATTTGCTATGCACGGTAGTCGTACCTTCAATGGAACAATTATTGCGATTGGAACTCACACAGTAGGAACAGGAGCAACTGCAACAACATTTTCAATTTCTTCAATCGGCTTAGAAGCATTGTCGGATGGAACGTCGAATACGGTTGGTGTTGCAGAACAATCGCGATTGGTAAAGGATTCGTCCGGTAATCTACAGGATTGGGGAGCAAGCGGACATCGCGGTGGTGGTTGGAATGGTAATCGTTCCGACGGTTGGAGTCACAATATCACGCATATTTATTGGACTATCAATTCAGTTTGTCCCGGAACGGTTACTGATATAACGTGTAATCAACCATATAGTTACAACACGATTATTACATCACCTCATGCCGGTGGTGCGCAATTTACCGTGATGGATGGTTCGGTACGTTTTCTGTCAGAGACCATAGATTTAAACAACGTTTTATTACGTCTTGCCGCACGAGACGACGGATTGCCTGTTGCTCTGCCGTGATTGATTGTAAATTTATGTACAGGGGGTAATGGAATTGTTACCCCTTGTTTTTCCGGTTATTATCATCTTTTACTCAGCAATATTATTCAAATGAAAAACCTTATTCTGACATTGTTGATTTTATTTGTTTCTGTTTTATTAATATCTGGTTGTCTTCAGAACAACGGCAGGGAAATCATTCCTGTGACAGGGACAATCACAAAAAAAGGGCAACCGCTTGTCGATGTACGAATTGAGTTCCACAAAACGGATACCGGCGCAATGTCTTTTGCCGAAACCAACTCAACAGGACATTTTACCTTGATCCACACGCACGGCAAAAAAGGTGCGGAACCGGGGAAATATCGTGTTTCCGTGTTTCAAAAAGGCAAACCGATTCCGTTACCGACCGGTGTAAAACTTGAGGATATTCCCGAAGAACGCCGAAATCAAATGTCACCGGATGTCCCAATCACCAATTCCGATAAAAGTCCTATCGAAGTTGAAATCACCGAAAATAGTCCGAATGAATTTAACATTGATTTAAAATAGTGTAATAGTATTTTCCGTATTGTCTATTAGTAATATATCAGTGGAATATTTATTTTGTAAATTACCTTCCTGATATTTTCCTACGCCCTGAAAGGGTAATAGAATGGTTAAACGTACAACCAACCATTTCGCCCTGAAGGGGCAGCATAACCGTTCGATTCACAAAATGAACTGCCCTTTCAGGGCGACTTTATTGTTGATTCCAACCCGCCGCGTTGCGGCGGGCTGGCTTATGTTGCCCTTTCAGGGCGAATACCTTTTTAACCTCAAACAAAAATTCCACTGATATATTACGTTCCTTTTAATGTGATAATGAGGTTTTTGTGGAATGGTTCTACTGAATAGTTACGAAACATTTTGTGACAGCTGTTTTTTTCAAGATGACGAAGTTGTTTTATTTTGTTTCGATGTCGTTTCTAAGATCGGTTGCCTCTCGTTTTCGGAATAATAATCGAACCGGAACTTCGTGGAACGGTAAACCATCACGCAAAAAATTAAGAAGATAACGCTGATAAGGCATTGATATGGCATCCGGCATGTTACAAAAAAACACAATTGTCGGCGGCACAATATCAACCTGAGAAGCATAATAAATTTTGATTTTGTGATGATGATACAACGGAGGAGGATTGTTTTCCAACGCCGCCGCAACCAGTTTGTTGAGTTGCGGAGTCGCAATTCGTAACCGTGATTGATTGAAAAGCATTTGAGCATGGTTGAGCATCATTTTGATATTTTTACCCGTTTTGCCCGTAATAAACGCAATCGGAGCAAAAGCAAAATCAGGAAAAACATCATGCAAATAATCGCCCCATGTTTCTGTCGGCATTTGACCAACCATGGTGTCCCATTTATTCACCACAAAAATACACGGCTTCATTTCGTCCCTGATAAAACTAACGAGTTGGCGTTCGGTTGCCTGAATCCGCGAATTGGCTTCAAAAAAAAGCAAAATAACATCAGCCCGATGAATACTTTTTTCTGCACGGTTGGTACTGTAAAATTGTAAATCGTTTTTAATTCCTTTTCGTCGCAAAAATCCGGGCGTGTCAATCGCAATAAATGTTTTACCGTCCATTTCAAAACGAACATCCACCGAATCCCGTGTTGTTCCCGGTACATCGCTGGTAATAACCCGTTTTTCGTTGGTTAAAGTGTTAATAAACGTACTCTTACCAGCATTACGGCGTCCAACAATTGCAAGTTTCATCACCGGTTCCGCAATTTCTTCACCGGAATTATCGAACTTGTCATTTTTCTGCAATGTTTCACGAATTGTTTCCGCCAGAAAAACTCGACCACGTTTTTGTTGCGCACTCACCGGCAGAACTCCCCAACCGAATATTTGAAATTCTTCGGCATTCCGTTCTTCGCGTTCGTTATCGGCTTTGTTGGCAACCAAAAGAATGGGGCGACTGAGTGGACGGAGTTGTTCGGCAACCACCTCGTCCAACGGAATAATACCATCCCGTGCCGAAACAACAAAAAGTATCAGATCCGCCGAAAAAATCGCAAATCGGATTTGATCCTCAATATGTTCCGAAAGATTGTCCTCATCGACTATACCCATTCCACCCGTATCAATCAGTTCAATCAATTGCGGTTGTTGACCTTCGTCATTCAGATCAAGAAGGAACGCAACCCGATCCCGTGTTACACCGGCTGTCGAATCAACAATCGAAATACGTTGTCCAATCAACCAATTAAACAGACTCGATTTACCGACATTAGGACGCCCAACAATCGCTACCTTTGGAATAAACATCATTAATTTTGTACTAAATTTTGTGCTAAAACCAGTTGAAATTTCCTGTTGCCGAATCAAAATATCAACTGATATAAAAAAGGATTATTTCAGAATCGCTTTCACGTAAATTATTGTTCATGTAATAATCGTTCGATTTCTTCGGCGGGGAATTTTGTAAGTCGGGAAATCATTTCGACGGAAAATCCTTCTGCTTTCATGTTCATCACCACTTCGATTTTCCCCTTGAGTTGTCCTTCGATTCGCCCTTCGATTCGTCCTTCTTCCTTTCCGTCTTCTCTTCCATCTTCGATAGCACCAAAATACGCCAATGTATCCATGACACTTTTATCATAGGCTTCACGTTCTTCCAGAACCATATTACCGAGTTTGGCAATATCAAAAGCATGGGAAAAAACCGGTTCGTTGAGAATACGGGGAATATGATCGAAGGACGGTAAATTTTTGAGAAAATACAACCATTTATCAAAACGTGTTTCTAATTCATTTTCTGTTTTCTTGAAAAGGGGCATTTGAAGAAATTTCATAGTTAAACCGCTGTAAAATAACGTACAGTCATCATCACGAAGCCGAACATTGGTGTAAAGTTTATTCGGAATAGGTACTCCGTTATCGTCAAGTTCTTCTTTGAACACAAAGTTCAGAATACCAACAAAATAGATCGCGGCAAAACGTTTTTTTTTCTTCCAATCTTCACCGCGTTTAATTTGATTCTGGAGCGACCACACGGAATAGATTAACGCCCGTTCTTTGAAGGTTGGAAAGCGGGCTTTTTGCATTTCGACAATGAATCGGTCTTGGTTTACGGCGGTGCAATAAATATCGTAAGACCCTTTACGATCCATCACACTAGCCGGTACAATCTCTTTATCGGAAAACGCTAATTCGGTAATCTGATGGTGTTCCGGCAACATTGTGTTGAGGAAATCAATTAAAATATCTTTCGAACCTTCTTCGCCGAATAATTTCTTGAATCCGTAATCGGAATAGGGATCAAAAAAAATGTCCATAAAAAAACCTCCTCATTATACAGTGTTGTACTGTTTAAAAAACAGGAATCATGACAACAATAATCTATTTATAACATCAACATTTTATTATTCACAGGAACCCATTATAATCTTTAAATACTTTAAATGGGAGTAATCTCAATCCGTGTGTTAGTAAAAAGATTGTGTTTTCGTAATCTTTCAGGGGAATTTTTTTGTAAAGTTTTTTTCCGTAGGTAAGCGGCGTTTCGCCGAAACGCCGCATCGGTTGGTTTTTTTATTTGTGTTCTGCGCTATTGTTTTTTAACTTCCATCCGTCAACAGGGACAAGTCGGCTAGTGCTTTGCTAATCTTTAATTTTGGGATATTGTGTTTTCCGATAAGCCTGTTTGGTCAAGGTTACCGTTCTGTCTATGCCGAATTTTAAGATTAACAAAGCATTAGGATTTTATGTGAATTGTTACTAATGTTTGTAAGGGTTTTGCTGATACTATTTTTATTGACATCATTTGTTGGGATCATTTTTTATTGACATTGACCACTCAATAAGATTATAATAATCCGGTAATTATGGTTGATTTTGAATATTCATGTTTTAATTTGATCAGGAACTGTTATGAACTTATTTGATTTTACGGAAATCCCCGCTGAAGGGGAACGTTGGGTTCGGTTTGCCAAAGATTTTTTACAACAGCTCGGCTTTCATATTGAGGCACCGCCTTATCGTGATACGGAAAATGTTTTCGATTTCTGCGCAGTGGAGCAGATTCCGGGTAAATTTAATTATCACCCGTTTCGTTGGCTCGTCAGTTGTCGGCACAAAGCAGCAACACGCACCGCTGTTAAGGAAAGCGACGAAATAGATATTCTTGAACGTTTACTTCGTAGTAGAGCCGATGGTTTTATTGGTTTTTATTCAACCACTGTTTCTCCGCCTTTGGAATTTTACCTTACAGAACTTAAAAATAAGTTTCTGATTAAAGATTATCGAATTATCGATGCCAAATCTTTGGAAACATATCTTGAAACACACAGTTTTGCTCGAATTGCGTTTCGTTATTTTCCCAACTATGCTCAAACACATCAAGTTCTCCATTTTATTGAGGATGACTATTTGCCAATCCTTTGCGAACATTGCCGTAAAGACCTGTTCAAAGCACTCTTCACGGAAGATCAGGAAGGTGTTGTTGTTCGGCTGCGGCGGCGGAAAGATACCCATGAGGAAACAGCTGTTATTGCCAATATTTATGTTGCTTGTAAAGGAAATTGCGATGCGGAATTACAGGCAAAATACTGTAACGGTACAGACTTGAACGCTGTCAGTTGGACATATCTTTCCGATCTTGTTTCATCACCGGCTTTTCTCGATTGGATACTTTCGTTCCTCCGAAAAATTGGAACAGATGAATTTATTTACACTACTTCAGCTTTGGAAAAGGAACTTTATTTATTAAAGGCATTAGCTCAATATACGCTTCGGGAACCAACAGACAAAAAATTGACTCCTCCGCCCAAAATGATATTTTCGTAATATTTTTGTATTTTGTACTTGGCGGTTTGTGATTTGGTGTTGTCATTACACACCTGAACCACACAACCCCTAATCCTTATCCGAAATCCGTTGTCCCAAATTCAGAACCATAACGATGTCCCAAATTACTCGAATCAGTATTTCCGTTGAAGAAGAACTCCTTAAAAAATTCGACTGTTTTTCTGAAGAACACGGTTTTCCGACACGTTCGGAAGCGATTAAAAGTATTATGCATGAAGTTCTGATCGAAGAGGAATGGACGAAAGGTATTTATGTTGCCGGCAGTATTTCTCTGGTGTATGATCATCACAAACCCGGTATTGTACAGAAATTACTGAAAACGCAACACGATTTCTGTTCGGAAATTCAGTGTTCGCAGCATATTCACCTTGATCATGATAATTGTATGGAAATTATTGTCCTGCGCGGAACCAAAGAACGGATTCGTGAAATTCTTAAACGATTGCGTCAAATTAAAGGTCTTAAACATGTTGTTCTGACCATGACCACCACCGGCAAACATCTTCATTAACCTGATTTTGGAAATACCAAACGATTATTGGAATAGAATTAGGTTTTGATTTTCACCCCTTATGTTGATATGAACATCGCAATTCTTGGAGCTGGAATTAGTGGTCTTTCGGCGGCGTATCGGCTTGTACAACTTGCTCCTAAAGCAACAATTCGTATCTTTGACCGTCTTAACCGTTACGGCGGTGTTCTTGAAACATTGAATCGGGACGGATTTCAAATTGAGCAGAGTGCAGATAATTTTATTACGACAATTCCTTGTGGAGTTCAACTTTGCAAAGAACTCGGACTTGGTGAACAACTTGTTCAGACGAATCCGTTGGTACGCCGAACCTATGTTGTTCGCCGTGGTCGTTTGTATCTTTTACCGGATGGTTTTCTGATGATGGCTCCGACAAAACTCTTACCTATGGCTGTAACACCAATTCTGTCGCCATTCGGGAAACTTCGTGCCGGACTTGAACTTTTTATTCCGGCACGCAAAGATGATCATGATGAAAGTATGGCGCATTTTGTACGCCGCCGTTTGGGACGTGAAGTTTTTGAACGATTAGTTGAACCGCTTGTTAGCGGAGTTTATGCTGCAGATATGGAAAAACTGAGTATTTTGGCAACCTTGCCGCGATTCCGTGAAATGGAACGGAATTACGGTTCACTGATTTGGGCAATGCAAAAACAACTCGCTGCGAACCGTGCCGCCCATCTTGCCGAACAAAGCGGAGCGCGTTACAGTATGTTTGTTACGTTACGAAATGGTCTTTCTTCGCTTTGTGATGCATTAGCGGCAAAACTACAGCCTCATACTTTGCAAACCGGTCGGGAAGTTACAAAAATATGGAAAACAACAGAGCAGCAATGGGCTCTTGAAACAAAATCATCCGCTTCACAAACAACTTCTGCAACATCACACGTTAAACCGGAATTTTTTGATGCGATAATTCTTGCTGTTCCTATTCACGAATCATCACGGCTTTTAAAAGATTCTGCACCGGAACTTGCGGAAAAACTTGCTAAAATAAAGTATGAAGGAACGGCAATTGCGACCTTTGCGTTTGATTCGGATCAGATCAAACAACCGTTTCATGGTATGGGATTTGTTGTTCCCAAAACCGAACAAAGTCCGATTTTAGCTGGTAGTTTCAGTAGTTTGAAATACGAACACCGGGCTCCAAAAGGAAAATTTTTGATTCGAATATTTGCCGGCGGAAACCGAACGCCGGAATTAGCGGAGTTGCCGGAAAACCTGTTAATACCATTATTGTTGACAGAAATGCGGAAAATTCTCAAAATAACCGGTGAACCGCTTTTTACTGTAACTTCTCATTGGTCTCAAACGATGCCGCAATATCATGTTGGTCATTGCGAATTGGTACAGGAAATCGAATCACTAACAAATTCTGAACCGACACTTGCTTTAGCGGGTAATGCTTTTCATGGAGTTGGGATTCCCAATTGTATTCAAAGCGGTTTTCAGGCAGCGGAAAAATTAGTCTCTTCGCTTGTTGAACATTAACGATACGTAACTGTCTATTTTTATCAACAGAGTCCGCAGAGAACACAAGTATTTAGTCCGCAGATTTTCGCAAATTTTTAGCAAATTATTTTTTTGAGAATTACGAAACAAACCAAATAATAAAACAGCTGCAAAGAGAACAGACTAAACACAACAAAAATTCTATTCAATTTCAGTAAATTTTTTAAAAGAAAAAAGAATTTGCGAAAATCGGCGGACTATTTGAACTAAGTATTCACGTTGTCAGTTAATAAAATAGACTGTTACAACGATACTTTTCTAAATGTACAATAATAATGACCCAATGACTAATTTTTAACGTTGAGTCCTCCTGTGCCGGGTACAATATCAATTACAATAAAATCCGGTTTACAATTAAATCTTACACGCGGAGCACGTCCTCGTTCTATTCCGGTTCCTTTGCTTACAATCAGAATTGATCCATTGGGCAACTGGTGATGTCCGCTCGACCATTGTCGCGGTAAACCTGCTGTTGCGTTGCCGACAGGTCCCAAAAACGGAATACAAACTTGTCCGCCATGCGTATGACCAGCCAACAGGATATGCGCATCCTGCCCAGCCAACGCATAGCACGCCGCATGACCAACCATCAAAACAAAACGTTGTTCCAACGGTTGCCTATCCTGATCAAAAGAATGCGAATCCTTAATTATTTTACGTTCCGAAAAAGAACTTAACATCGACACAAAAACCACTTGTAACTCACCAACATTCTTATATTTTGTATCATCCAATGTAACTATTCCTGTTCCATTAAAAGAAGATCGCCAATCATACCAACACCCAACTTCTTGATTACCCTTGATCGCATAAACACCAAGTTTCGCTTGTAATTTCACTTCTTTCAGTAACAAATTAAATTCATTGATAAGCCGTTTTTCCATTTCTTTGTTACGAGCCTGAATGTAATCACCGCCCAAAATGATCAAATCGGCATTCTGATTTTTGAGCAAATTCAATGTCCGATGTTCATAATCACCGATACGATCTGTCTGAAAATCAGCAAGAAATGCGATTCGAACCGGTTTTGTTACTAAATCTGTTTTGTACTCATAACGTAATACTTCAAGTGCAGTAGGTTCGATGAACAACGCAATAATACTGAAAACCAAAATCAAAATTGCTGTTACAAATGATAAAACAGACAATCCGATTTGGCGTATTG
>JAITBS010000543.1 GCA_031283515.1 Planctomycetaceae bacterium | reverse complement strand
AAATTACCGTAAATTTCAAAAAATCGCTGTACAAAATCAAAAAACGCATTTTAAAAATAAATTTACAATCTTAATTTTCGTTCAATATATTTTGCAATCCGCCCTAATTTGTTAATATCAAAGGAGTTAAGCGATTGTGAGTTACAAAAAATACGAAAATCCGGAAATTCAACAGGAACTAACTATTCACTCATAACTATTCACTAAAACCGACCTCATTTTCACCTAAGTAAATCAACAAAACAACCTCAGTAGCCAATGGTCAACCACATATATCAACCTCATTACCTCATTGTTTTCCGTGCGAATGAGGTAATGAGGTTGTTGTTGTTTTATGATTTCTTTTGCTACTGAGGTTGTTTTGTTAGGAAAATTAGGTGAAAATGAGGTTTTTTGCCGCAAGCGGAGTAATACCGTTTTGGTAATAATCCTCTTGCAACACTATTCACTATTCACTATTCACTCATAACTATTAACTAATCCATTGCCCTTACAGGGCGATTGTTTGAATAAGTTATTCCCCGCCGCGTTGGGGCGGGGAATAATCCTGACGCCCCTATCGGGGCTAATGGGAAAAACAATAATTCCACTGATATATTACAAAAACAAATAGTCCACTGATATATTATAACGAATATATTTTTATTTCAGACATCGAGATTTTTAACTTCGAGTGCGTGTTTTTCGATAAATTCGCGGCGTGGTTCGACTTTGTCGCCCATCAGAATGCGGAACAGTTCATCGGCAGCAGCAGCGTCTTCCATCGTCACTTGAATTAGTGTACGGTTTTCAGGATTCAATGTGGTATCGCGAAGCTCTTCGGCATTCATTTCGCCAAGTCCTTTGAACCGTGTTACCTGCATTCCTTTTTGACCACCGCTACGAACCTCCGTCAAAAGTTCACGCAAATCTTCCAGCCCCTGCAACATGTCGCCGCGCCGGAGATAATATCGTGACGTGTCCGTTCCGGTTCGCTCTTGCGGTAACAACGCATCAATCTCAAATCCCTGCTCACGAAGTTCAAGCAAATATTTATTTATCGTACGAACTTCATGCAACTCAACAATTCGGAGTTTCGGCTGATATTCTGTTACATTGGTTTCACTCGTATGCGAATCATCGCCCAAACCGCCGTCACCAACTGAAATTTCCCGACCCGATTCCTGTTCAATTTGATTTTGAAACTCCTTGAGTTTATCGCGATCAGTAAACCATTCTTCCCGTTTATCATAAAAAACATGGTAAATCGGAAGCCGTGCTGTAACAGGGTCTTGCCGAATTGCGTGTTCGCGGAGACTGATTCCACGCCGTTCCAACGCAAGAATCGACTCTTCCAAACCCGCCAACGTTTTACAAAGTTTTTCCATCACTTCACCCTCAAACGTCCGTCCGTCACCGGGTTCAAATATCGAATTTTTCAAACCATATTCAAGCAAAATTCGCCGCATTTCCTCGTCAGTTGAAATATATTGATCGGCATGTCCTTTACGGCGAATCCGGTATAACGGCGGACACGCAATAAAAACATGTCCCGCCCTGACCAATTCGTACATCTGCCGATAAAAGAACGTTAATAATAATGTACGAATATGAGAGCCGTCCACATCCGCATCGGTCATAATCACCACTTTTCCGTAACGACGTTTCGATAAATCAATCTCCTCACCAACTCCGCTGCCAAGTGCGGCAATCATGCTGCGAATTTCCTCATTGGCTAACACTTTTTCGTCAGTGGCTTTATAAACGTTCAGTATTTTACCCCGAAGCGGCAAAATCGCCTGATATTCACGGACTCGCCCGCCTTCCGCACTGCCGCCGGCAGAATCACCTTCGACCAGATACAACTCGCATTTATCAACTTCTTTACTGGAACAATCCCGAAGTTTTCCCGGCAAACCGCCATACGAAAGTGCCCCTTTGCGTTCCCGAACAAGCGCACGAGCTTTTCGTGCACTTTCACGCGCTTCCGCTGCAACAATTCCCTTTTTAACAATAATCTGAGCGGTCTTGGGATTCTCTTCGAGAAACTTTGCCAGTTGTTCACCGACAATCGAATTGACAATACCTTCGACTTCGCTGTTACCGAGTTTTGTTTTGGTCTGACCTTCAAAACGAGGATTCGGAACTCGTAACGAAATCACTGTTGTTAAACCTTCGCGGAAATCTTCGCCGGTTGGAAGAATTGTTTTTTCCTTAAACAGAGTTGAATTTTTGCCGTAATTATTCAGTGTTCGCGTCAATGCCGTACGAAAACCGGAAAGATGAGTACCGCCTTCAATCGTATAAATATTGTTGACGTAAGACCTCAAATTTTCGGTGTATTCCACTGTATATTGTAACGCAACATCAACCGTAACACCTTCAGATTCACCAATAATATGGATTATTTCAGGATGTGCTGCTTCGGTGGAACGATTCATATTATTGACAAAATCAACCAACCCATTTTGGTACTGAAATATTTCTTCGGAGTTATTTCTTTCGTCACGGAAAATGATTTTGACTCCTTGATTGAGAAACGCCAAATCCTGTAAACGCCGGAACAAAATATTGTAATCGAATTTTCGTTCGGGAAAAATTTCTTCATCGGGCATGAAGGTAGTTTTTGTACCGCGTTTTTCGGATTTTCCGACTTTTTCGACGGGACTGTTTGGAATACCGCGAGCATATTCCTGATGATACACCGCGCCGTCACGCGCCACATCAACCTCACACCATTCCGAAAGGAAATTAACAACCGTAACACCAACTCCGTGTAAACCGCCTGATGCTTGATACGCACCTTTCGAGAATTTACCGCCGAACTTGAGAACGGTCATTACCCCTTCAAGTGTTGATTTTTTCAAATCGGGATGTTCTTCAACCGGAATTCCGCGACCATCGTCTTCAACAGTTACGGAGCCGTCGTTGTTAATTTGTACGAGAATTGTTGTCGCAAAACCTGCCATCGCTTCATC
>JAITBS010000464.1 GCA_031283515.1 Planctomycetaceae bacterium | reverse complement strand
AGGGAGGCATCCGTGTTGTACGAACGCTGACGTTAGTTTACTGGAATTAGTAATCTATCAGTGGAATTTTTTTCTCCTACATCCTGAAAAGACAACGGGAGTAGTTGATAGTTGATAGTGGAGAGTGGAGAGTGGAGAGTGTCGCAAGCGGATTACGACCAAAACGTTTTGAATCCGCGTGCGAACTATCCACTATTCACTATCCACTATTAACTATTCACTAAAACCGAACTATTCACTATCAACTACTCGCTTGGTCTGCGGTTTATTTTGCAATGGATTTAAAACCATCGGAAAATAATGTTTTTTTGGACAAAAGCAATTGCTTCATGAAACAAGACGTAACCAAGAGGTTTTTTTCCGCAGTTGATTCTGGCACTGCATTCCGCTCCGGGACGCAACGCCGGCGGTAATGAATCCTGATCGTCCAACGCAACCTTAATTAACACCGTGTTCAAATTACTTGACGCCGCTCCTGCACTTCCCGTATCCGTCCGAACTTCCGCCCGATCATGAATTTCAATTACAGTACCATAATATTTGACAGCAGGTTCTGTCGCCAGAACAAATTCAACCCGAAGTTTGGTTTTCGGATCATTTTCTTCAAGTTGCTTTTTGAATAGAGCAATAGGTCCCATGTGTTTTTCCGGCATTGCCAGTTCGAGTTGCCAATGACCTTCAAGATCGGCAATCTCCATCACATATTGCATTCGGCTAATAGGACGTTTTTCAGTAAGCCGTTGTTTCACATCCCACGAAACAACAACTCCATCCATCGGTGACGTAATAAATAAATCCGGCTTTTGACGACGTTCATAAATCTCCAATTTGGCTGCAACCGTC
Source organism: Planctomycetaceae bacterium (assembly GCA_031283515.1). Classification (GTDB taxonomy): domain Bacteria; phylum Planctomycetota; class Planctomycetia; order Pirellulales; family Thermoguttaceae; genus WRKP01. The sequence goes on along the minus strand of JAITBS010000464.1, from coordinate 2,419 downwards.
GCAAGACGAATTTTCGCCTGCTCCATCTGACCAACCAATTCCGTTTTTTCATAATCACTCAACCGTTTATCCTGATCTTGTTGTTTCCGCTGCAGTTCAGCAATTTTTTCAACGATTTCCTGTTGTTCGCCAAGTAATTGAATACCGGCAGCATCGAGTTCGGAACTCCGAAGTTCAAGCAAGGCGGTGCCGCGATAAGCAATGCCATCGTCACCAATAAACGGTCCCTTAACTCTCATGTTATGATCCACAAAAAGTTCTTTGACTTCAGCATCCAACGGCGAATAAATTTTTTGACGCCGTGTTGGTTCTAGTGTTCCGTTACAGTGCATCTGAAAAGGATACGGCAAAAAAACCAGAACCCCAATCACCACTAAAATCAATATCGAAATAAGAATCGTCTTCGGTAATAATTTTGCCGTGAACAAGAGTTTCGATTTTCCAATGAGTTTCCAGAGCGGCAATAGGAAAATATGATGATGTTCCAGAGCGTTTCCCAATGCCGAGCAAGCGTGTTCGGCAACAATTTCAACACGTTTTCTCATTCGCTCCGGTATTCGGCTGTCTTCGATTTGTTCTACCAGTAAAGCACCGAATGGAGATTCTTGTTTTGTTCGCCGTAAAGGATCGTCTTCATCTTCGCTATTGTTTTTGGTTTTGCGGAACAACGGAAAAACAGCAATCATCTTTGTATGGGCTTCATCAACATAATCCTCGACCGCTTTTTCAACTTGAGGAGCAAAATCCGAAGTATCACCCGTGTACCAGATTGGTTCTCCTGCTCTCACAACAGAGGTTGCCAGTTTTCCAAGCAACCGAACTGTTGTTGCCCGTTTATCGACAACATCTTGACCACTCACCGCGACAATTTTACATCGCCTTCCCTGACGCAACGCAATACTCACCCGATCACATTCAATAAGACGCCGTCCTTCATTAACAATTGTGTAAGTTGTTGTTGGAACATCGAGGCTCCGATGAATTGTTCGGGTGAAATCTTCGAGGAGAGTCCAAAGGTTCTGGCGTTCACCGAAATTGCGGAGTTGCCGATTTTTGTAGTAATCTGTGGCAAGGACGCAAACCTGAGCCAGAAACCGTAGAAAACCGCGTTGTGTTGTTGCGTTGGTATCGGGACGCTGAATAATTTCAACAAGTCCGACAACTTCGAGTTCTGTGCGTATGGGACAAAACACAAGAAGCCAATCTGTGGGATTACCGGATTCTTCTTCTCCTTCAATTCCGGCGTGCGGCGGAATAAGTGTACCGGTTTCGGGACCGTGTAACATGCGATAAAGAAGTCGGGCATGTTTTTGGTTGGATTCTTCTTGGAGAGCAAGTTCCTTTATATTAACCTGATAAGCAAGAGTTAAGGTTCCTTCTTCAAATGTCCAGAGCGCACCGCCAACCGCTCCCATTGCCGAAACGACCCGATGTAAAAATTCACCGTGATATTCATTGGGAGTGATATCGAGTTTGGAAAGTTGCGTAATCTCATTAACAATCACCCGAATTTGGGTTTTCGTTTGTTCAATAAGAGTTTGGTCGAGGGTTTCTTGGGAACTCATTGTTTATTGGAGTTGATCGGGAAGAATAAAATCGGGAAGAATAAAAATTGAAAAGTCAATCGGTAAAGAAATGAGCAATACCGTAAACTATGACAGAGAAAAAATGGAATCAATGATTGAACGATATCACTTTCTACTCTTTCCATTATCTTATTGTATTTTTCATATTTCGCAAGGGAAAAACAATCTCCTTCGTAATTATTCAGTGGAATTTTTGTGTATTTCGTGTTTTTTTTTGTGTTTCGTGTTCTAAAAAAATTCCACTGGTATATTACAAAAAATCAATTCCATTGAAATATTACGAAAATTCTACCGAATTCATTACGAAATAATCAAGGATTTTTTTTTTCTATTGCTGGGCTTGACCTGATTTAACTATTATGTATAATAACCAAACTTAGTTAATTTTTGTTTTTAAACTCAATATTTGGAGATCAAATTACGTTTTGAAAAATAAGTTGCCCGAATTTTTGTTCGGGCGTTAAAAAATCGAGTACGTCAACAATACTGAATCTCGCTTCGGCGAACAGTAATTTTCTGCATAACGACCGGACTTTCCGGGTGGAAAATTACTTGATATAAAAAAGTTGCGTGGCTCCCGACAAGGGAGCGTCGCGTTTTATATCATGGGTATAATTCAGCGTTACATTTTAATATGTAATGCACCACTTTCGTTGGTGGGAATAAACCTGTATTCAGTTGCGTGTCGCTCCTGTCTAAGAGCGATATTCTGTTGCCGTTTCTCGGCTTAGCACTTTTCCCACTTTGTAACCAAAACAGATTATTTGTTATGTAATCTGTAAAATTTAAACACTTTTTCTTTAAGGAGAAAAGACCATGAAAGTTACTTTATT
>JAITBS010000351.1 GCA_031283515.1 Planctomycetaceae bacterium | reverse complement strand
TTGGATTTTGACCGGAATCATTTTTCAGCCGCACGCCGACCGCTTGTCTTTTCACGTAACAATTATCAACCGGCAATTTTTCGGGGACTTATTGTTTACGAATATGTTCGTACCTTGTCGGAATATCAGCACGCTCATAATAAATTCATTATGGCAAACTCCACACCGGATGCGTTGTGTTGGTTGACTCCCTATCTTGATATTGCCGGTACGGAAACAAATTGGAATTGGAACGAAAAATGGTCACCGATGTCAATGGAGGAATTGTTTTATCGTCGGGCACTTTGCGGACCCAAACCGTATTGTTTTCTGATGAACACCGATTTCACAAAATGGACTTACGAATTGACGGAAAAATTTATGAAACGGTCACTTGCATTTGGAATGTTTCCGGGATTTTTCAGTGCCGATGCTTCGACGGGACAATATTTTACTCGTTCCGAATTGTATGAGCGTGATCGGCCGTTGTTCAAAAAATATCTTCCGATATGCAAGGAAGTTGCGGAATCCGGTTGGCAAGCGATTACGAAAGTTGTTTCGTCAAACGATCATATTTTTGTGGAACGATTCGGTAACGAAAATCCAATCCTGACGGTGTTCAACGATTCCTCTGAACCGCAAACCGCAACACTTCATTTTGATACCGATTTACCGCAACACTGGACAAATCCTCTTGACGGCAAAAAATACGAAACAAAAAACAATTCATTGATTTTGACAGTTGTTTCGGAAGATGTTATTGTACTAAAATCCGGTAATTGAGTTTCCGGTAAAAGTAGAGAACCATTTGCAGATATTTTATTACAGTTATTCAGTGTTTTTTGTATTTGTAACTATTCAACTCAATAAACAATAAACAATACGGCGATAGCCGACTTGTCTTAGTTATGGCTGAAAATTAAAAAACAACAGGGCATCTCTAAAAATTCATTTTTTCAGAACAGGTTGTTAAATTTTGATTTTTTGTTATAATGTTATGATAAAGTATCTTGAGCGTCTCTAAAAATTCCACTGAATAATTGCCAAATATTACGATTAAAATAAAAAATAATTCAGAAATAAAAACCAAACAATATACCCAATTATTAGAATTTCCCAAGTGTTTTGTGCAAAACTCTGTCTGTAATGAACACATAGCGACAGCGGTTTCAATTTCCGGTTTTCCATTATGGTGGTAACTTTGGTAAAAAATGCAATTTATTTTTAGATTGTGGTTTAGAGAAGCCGAAGGTTACCACACATACCGACAGCGGTATCAAACCAAAATGTCAGAAACTTATGGATTCACAAGAAATCAAAGAAAAATTTCAACAGCTTTTGGATGATTACCATTCAAATCGGATTGACTGGAAAACATTTGAGCAACAACTTTTTGAGTTGAAATCATTGCGTTTAGGCATTTTTTCTTCTTCCGACCAGAATGTGACGGAACGTTTTCCGGTTCCTTCTCAGGCGGCGTCTTCACAACCTCCTTCTCCAACAGCATCCCAGATTTTGCCGTCACGTTTTTCGGCAACCGCTATTTCCAAGAGCGGGCGATTTTCACTTCAATCTCCTCACGAAACTTCGTTGCCTCTCTCTCTGGGAACTCACCAGAATGATAACAAAATCACCTCTCCAACATCCCATCTTCCGCTTGCCCCAACCGCTCCCAATAATCCGTCTAATCCGCCTAAAAATGTTACATCTTCGACTTCGACTTCGACATTTTTCATTGATACAGATTCGCCGTCGCGGATTTTCCGTTCGACCGGACCGTTGCAAATTTTACGGCGGAATAACCGGCTCGATTCGGGAACACGAATCGGGAATGATTACACACTTCAACGAGTTCTCGGAAATGGTCAATGCGGCGAAACATGGTTGGCGGAAGAAAATACATCCGGTAATCTTGTCGTTTTGAAACTGATTCCTCCGCTTATTCAAAGAGATGAAGCGGCACTTGATCGTGTTTCTGATTCATTGCGTCGTGTTTTGAAATTAAAATATCCGGGTATTTGTCCGGTTTTTCGGCTGGCACAAGACGAAATTCTTGGAAGTTTTTTCATATCGGCATTTTTGGATGCGTTGCCGTTGAACCAATATTATGAGCGGTACTGTCAATTGTATCAGGACATTCCATTTACGGTTGCCGTTCAATTGTTGATTCCGTTGAGTCTGGCTCTTGATTTTGCTCACCGGAAAAAAATTGTACACCGAATGTTGAAACCGCAAAATATATTAATTGGTAAACGTTGCGGTATTGTTATTACGGATTTTGGATTTACGGAAGCGGTTCTCAAAGAACAGTTGTCTCTTGGTGGTACAACAGTAGCCGCCACAACCGCTTTCTGGAAAGCACCTGAGGTTTGGTCTGACAAAAAATACAGTCCTTATTCGGATCAGTTTGCACTCGGAGTCTTAGCCAGTCAACTCATAACTGGGGAATTACCGTTTCGTGGAGAAAATGATACGGAATGCCGTGACAAAATTCTTTATACGGAACCTGTTTTTGAAGAATCATTGCCGGAACAAACCCAAATCACGTTGCGTAAAGTGTTATCGAAAAATCCGGAAGACCGGTTTTCGAGTTGTTGCGATTTTGTGAAGGAGTTAAGTAAATCGTTGAGATTGAATCCGGTGGAGCCCATGTCTGACACAGGGATTTGGTCATTCCCAACAGAAACAACTCTTGATCCTCAAGATGCTTTCAAACAACAGAATCAGACATTTCCTTATACTCAAGAACCGAAACGTTCTTCGGGTATGGCGTTTATTCCGTACAATTTGATTTTTTCACGGGCGGGTTTGATGGCAATTTTTCTGACGATCATTGTGTTTGTCAGTGGAATTATTTTTTGGAAGTTTATGGCGGATTCGAAGTCTCCAAACAATACAACAACACAAAATAGTCATTTAACGGAAAAAGATAAAAATGCGACACAACATTCTGAATCAAATGCTCCGATTGGGAGTCAATCGGCAATTTCAACCCAAGAGTTAGAACGATATACTCGATTGGCGGAAGAGGGAAACCTTGAAGCTCAACGGTTTTTAGGCGAAATCTATTTTTACGGCAAAGGAATTAAACCGAATTATCACAAAGCGATTCAATATTTTCAGATGGGTGCTCAACAAGGTGATGCTTTATCGTTGTACCATGTTGGGCGTTGTTACGAACTGGGACTTGGCGGCTTACCGCATGATACTAATCACGCTATTTCAATCTATAAACTGGCAAAAGGATTCCCGCGAGCAGAGGAGGCATTAAAAAGGTTGAAAGCAAATCAATAGAAGATAAAGACAAAGATAAATAAAATCGTAATATATTCAGTGGAATTTTTTTACAACACGAACCACACGAAAAATCACGAAATAACACGAAAAGAGTCAAAACAAATATTTCGTATTTTTCGTGCTATTTTGTGTGTTTCGTGTTGTAAAATATAAAATTTCAGTAATATATCAGTGGAATTTTTGTTTTTCGCTCTTCACCCCGAAAGGGGTGTAATTTTCATAACCGCAGGTCAAGCGAGTAGTTGATAGTTGAGAGTTGATAGTTGATAGTTCGCAGGCGGAATAATACCGTTTTGGTAGTACTCCGCTTGCGAACTCTCCACTATCAACTACTCTTATCGGCTGCTCATTTGTTGGACACTGGTTGACATTTGTTGCATTTTTGTTGCGATTCCGTACATAAACACCGGTTCCAGCCCAAACGTAAAACTCCAGTCTTCCCGCGCTTCGGAATAAGTCGCCCCAATAAAAATCCGAAACGCTTCACCAGTTCGAGTAAACATGA
>JAITBS010000286.1 GCA_031283515.1 Planctomycetaceae bacterium | reverse complement strand
AATTTTATGAAACAATTATTTTGTTTGTTGCCGATGTGTTTGTTTGTATTTTCGTTCCAGTCCGTTTCGGCGGCGGAATTTTCTGTGAAGAAAATCTGGGACAAAGCTCCTCATTCCGCATTTACTTCCCTGATTCGGTTTAACGATACATTTTATTGTACGTTTCGGGAAGGAACCGGACATGTTCCCGGTAAAAAAACCGGCGAAAGTGACGGTGAAATCCGTGTTATCAAATCAAAAGATGCTGAAACATGGGAATCCGTAACTTTGCTCAAGAAAAAAGGATACGATTTACGTGATTCAAAAATCTCAGTTACACCAGATAACCGGCTTATGTTGACTATGGGCGGAAGTGTCTATGTTGATGGTAATTTGACGGCAAGACATCCACAGGTTTCGTTTTCAGACCCAAACGGTGAAAACTTTTCCGCTCCAGAACCAATTAAAATCGATGAAAAAATCCGCACCGAAAATGATTGGCTCTGGCGAGTAACTTGGTATCAAGGAATTGGTTACGGGATTGTATATGCCGATCTCGGTAATAAACCTTGGTCACTAGCACTCGTGAAAACAAACGACGGTATTCATTACGAAAATATTCAGTGTTTTTATAAAACAACCCGACCCAATGAAGCAACGGTTCGTTTTCTTGCCAATGGCGACATGCGGATTTTTCTTCGATGTGAATCAGGAAATGCTGAACTTGGTATAAGTACAACTCCTTACACAGCATGGAATTGGGTTGATCTCGGAATACGTGTAGGCGGACCGGAAATGATTGTTCTTCCAGATGACAAACTCCTTTTCGGACATCGCTTTTCTGATAAAACAGGTTCTTCAACCGTTTTAACCAAACAAGGAGCAGACGGTAAACTCCAACCGATTATGCGTTTTCCGAGCGGCGGTGATACCAGTTATTCCGGTATGGTAATTTGTAACGGTTTCCTTTGGGTTTCTTATTATTCCGGTCACGAAGGAAAAACATCCATTTATCTGGCAAAAATTCCTTTGGAAAAAATCGAAAAAGCATTCACTGAAGAACCTAAATAAAATGGAAAAATCATATTTCAGTGAAATTTCCCATTAAGAACAAGTTAAGGTAAACGACATTTTTCCGAAATATTGTACCGGAACAAACGGAATGCAACACCAATTACCAACTCGAATTGTGTTCATTACGGAAACGTTGTTTACCTTATGAGTTTTTACCGCGAACAGTTGCAAGTTTTTTTAAAAAACTAAATCGCTAAAAATATATCTTGACATCTAATTCTTAAAGAATATAATTTGCCAATTATTAAATACAAAAAGTAATAATGATTGAATAAATATTATCGAATGGAACGTTGTTTTTTATTTTTTATTTTCATGTCCGTTTTAACCGGAACATCCGAAGTCTTCGCAGATTCTTTAAAAAAACCATTGAATCATTTTTCGTTTCAACAGATTGCGTCTTTTCCTGATCCTGCCGGTGTTGCCGGAGCATTGGCGGGAATAGACGGTGATGTGATGATTGTTGCAGGAGGTTCCAATTTTCCCGACAAACCACCTTGGAACGGCGGTACAAAAACGTATTATTCGGATATTCATGTTTTGGCGTTGAAGCCCGAATCTTCGCCCGTCTGGATTGACCAACCAACACAACTTTCAAAACCAATGGCTTATTCCGCTGTTGTTCAAACACCTTCAGGAATTGTTTGTCTCGGCGGTGAAACAGCGGAAAGTCCAACAAAAGACGCTTTTATTTTACGTTTCGATACCGCAAAACGAATTGTTACAATTACGGAACTTCCCCCGCTTCCAATCGCGGAAACCGGAGCGTCTGCCGCAGTTATCGGTAATCGTGTCTATTTTCTGGGCGGTCAAAATCGTAATGAATTTTCGGATAAGATGTTTTCGCTTGATCTTGCCGAACCTTCACAAGGTTGGAAAACAGAACCAATCTTGCCGAAACCAATTGCTTTTGCAGTTGCTGTTACCCAATCAAACGGAGAAACAAATTGTATTTATCTTCTCGGAGGACGTGCTAAGTTACCGGAGAATGTTGTAACTCAATTTTCCGATACGGTTTATTCCTTTCAACCGAAAACCGGTCTTTGGCGTGAAGAATCCCGTTTGCCGATGCCGCTTTCCGCCGGTTGCGGTGCTGCTGTAGGAATTGCTTCCATCTTTCTCATCGGCGGTGATAACGGCGCATTTTTTAACGCCAACGAACAACGTCAGCATTTAATCGATACAGAAAATGACCCGACAGTTAAACAAAAACTCCTTGCCGAAAAAAAACGGTTGCTCGAAGAACATCAGGGATTTCGGCGCGAAGTTTTTCTGTACAATACGATAACTAAAGTTTGGACAATTCCGTTTCATCTTCCAGAAGGTTCACAAGTAACTACGTCCGCTTTGATTCAGACTTCTGAAAAATCGTTACGTATTATTATTCCGTCCGGTGAATCAAAACCGGGAATCCGAACCAATAAAATTAATTCGTTTCAAATTTTCAGTAAAACACGGTTTACTCTCATTGATTATGGTGTTCTGGCGTTCTACATGTTGAGTGTACTTGGTCTCGGTTTTTTTTTCATGCGGGCAAACACAACACAAGGTGATTTTTTTCTCGGCGGCGGAAGACTGCCTTGGTGGGCGGTTGGAATCAGTATTTTCGCAACAATGCTCAGCGCAATTACTTTTCTTTCTGTTCCGGCAAAAGCGTTCGCCACCGAATGGCGGATGTTTCCGTATAACCTCGCAACTCTGTTGGTGGCTCCTCTGGTGATCCGATATTACCTTCCGTATTTCCGAAACATGAATCTCGGAACCGCTTATGAATATCTGGAACTTCGGTTTAACCGGATAATCCGATATTTTGCAGCATTGCTTTTTGTACTTTTTATGATTTCACGTATCGCTATTGTTCTTTTTTTACCATCGTTGGCGTTGAATATTGTTACCGGAATTGATGTCTATTTCTGTATTGTTCTCATGTCGTTTGTAACGATTACATATTGTACATTGGGCGGTATGGAAGCTGTTGTGTGGAACGATGTTTTGCAGGGAATTATTCTTCTTTTCGGAGCGGTTATTTCACTTACCGTACTTATTTTCGCCACTCAAAACGGGATTAGCGGTTTTTTTGAAACAGCTTACTCCGCCGGAAAATTTCATACATTTGATTTTCGTTTCGATCTGACTCAACCGGTTTTCTGGGCAGTCATGGCAGGAGCAGCGGCAAACAATCTGATTGTTTATTCCAGCGATCAGTCTTTGGTTCAACGCTATATGTGTACAACAAATAATCGTCAGGCGGTTTGGAGTATTTGGCTCAACGCACTGTTGGCAATTCCTGTTATTTTGCTCTTTTTCCCAATTGGAACGGCATTGTTTACTTATTATCACGGAAATCCCGAACAATTCGATGCCGCACTGAAAAATACGGATGCTGTTTATCCTTTGTTTATTGTCAACGGTTTGCCTGCCGGTTTTTCGGGACTCGTTATTGCAGCGATTTTCGCCGCCGCAATGTCCACACTTTCTGCCAATATTAATTCTGTTTCCGTTTCGATTTCCGTTGATTTTCTGAATAACTGGTTTCCAAGATTTTCGCAACGTTATCCTGTCCGAATCCCGCAAGTTGTCGGTATTTTAGCCGGTCTTCTTGGAATGGTTCTTGCTTTATTTCTTGCAACATGGGATGTCAAATCGCTTTGGGATCAGTTTAACACATTTCTCGGACTTTTTACCGGTACACTTGGCGGACTTTTTATGATGGGTGTTTTTTCCAAACGAATTAACAGTGCCGGAGCAATGACCGGTTTGATTTTATCGTTTACAGCCGTTCTCGTCGTTCATTTATACACACCGCTTTCATTCCTGCTTTACGGTTTTCTGGGAATGATTTCTTGTTACGTAACAGGTTATATTGTCAGTTTATTTTTTGGCGGTTCTGCTAAAACAATTGTCGTAACTCAAAAAATGAAAACATAGTGTTCGCCGATTAACTTCAATTCAACATTATTTCCATTTCAATTTAACTTTAACTTTAACAACAAAAATCAGATCATGTTTCAAGGACTTATTGCAGCAACTCATACTCCTTTTCAACAAAACGGTCATCTCCATTTAGAGATTATTCCGAAATACGTTCAATATCTTCTCGATTGCAAGATGGATGCGTTGTACGTAAATGGTTCGACGGGCGAAGGGATTAGTTTGAGCGTTGACGAGCGTAAAGCAACTCTTAAAGCGTTTGTTGATGCTGTCGGCGGTAAAATACCGGTTATTGCCCAAGTCGGAGCCAATGCTCTTACGGATTGTCAAGAATTGGCGGCGCACGCGGAAAAAACCGGAGTTGCAGCGATTAGTGCTTGCGCTCCGAGTTATTTCAAAATTACAACGGCATCATTGCTTGTTGATTTGATGAAAGAAATTGCGGTTGCGGCTCCCAAGACGCCGTTTTATTATTATCACATTCCGCGATTTACCGGTCTTTCCATTGAGATTGACCGATTCCTCCGTGAAGCGGAAACAAAAATTCCGACCTTGCGCGGAATGAAATATACCGACACAAAAACTTTCGAATATCTTGAAGCCGTCGAATATGGTAATCGAAAATTGAATGTTCTCTGGGGTTGTGACGAAATGTTACTGTCGGCACTGGTTGTTGGTTCGCCTGGAGCGGTCGGTTCAACGTATCCGCTTTGTAACATTATTTCGCGGCAAATTCTAAACGCTTGGAATGAACGCGATATTGAAAAAGCCAAACTCTGGCAACTCCGAAGTTGGGAATATATCAAGGTGTTATGCCGTTACGGAGATTTGTTGTCCGGTCAACGAATTTTAATGAAATCATTCGGTCTTGATTTGGGACCGTGCCGATTGCCGATTGAAATGATGTCCGAAGAAGCCGGAAAAAAAATGCTGGCAGACCTCAAAACAATCGGTTATTACGACTGGCAAAACAGGCAACCGTAATTGGATGAAAATTTGTAATCTATTCAGTGGAATAATTTTGTCTATTTATTTACGGCAGAAAATTAAAAAGTAGGCGACCGATTCCAAACCTCATTTCCACTTAATGCTCTTAACAAAACAACCTTCGTAACAAAAAGAGAATAGGAACAATTACCTCATTGTTCCTTTCTGTACAAAATAGTTACAAATACCGCGACAACGCTGTTAAATATCACGGCTAAATATCATCTTTAAATATCGCCGTTAAATATCACCGTTAAATATCACCGTTAAATATCACGGAAAGCCTTGAAAAATAGAGAGTGAGCGTAGTTACAAAATTGTAATTTATTTACCAAAACAGAATATAAAATTTTTCCATATATGCATATTTTTACTATTTTCATCTTTAATCCGATAAGATTTAAGGATTTTCCAATAGCCCAAACAAATAATTCAATGGAAAGAAAGAAAAATTTATAAAACTAAATTCAATATAACTTGTTTGTCATCAATATCTTACGGAAAATCAACTCAATTTATGGAAAAGTTGAGATATTTAAGTTCTCATAGGAAAAATACCGATAAAATTATTTATCTCCCCTATTTTTGCACGGTACTAACTAAAACTTTACAACAGGAGTCAATGATGAACAAAATTTTTATCGTTTTGTTATCACTGGTTTTGTTTTCCTATTTGGGGGTAGTTTCGGCTCACACGGAAAACAATTCCATTTATCTCGGTCAGGAAGCATGCGCTCCCTGTGAACCCGTCGAGGAACAAATCGAAAAACCTTGCGATGCAGTTACCTGCGATTCAGGGGATTTTTACCCGTACCTGTTCAAACGCAATCGTCACCGCCAATCGCTTCTCGATAGCATTGAAGTGTTCGGTTGGGTTCAAGCCGGTGTTTATACAAACAGTCGCGGCAATACTGTTACGCGAACAAAAGGTGCCAACTCCAACGGCAGAAGTGTTACACAATTAGAGCTGCAATCCGGTAACGGAAATCTGTTTTCTACCGTTCAATCGACTGATTTTTTGGTGAATCAGGTTTGGCTTGGTGTTAAAAAAGATGCCGATGGTACGCACGGTCTTGACTGGGGTTTCGCTGCTGAAGGTTATTTCGGTCCTGAAGCGTGGATCGCTCAGAGTTGGGGTGACGCAAATTTCGATTACGGTTGGCAGGACGGCGATTATTATACCGCCATTCCACAACTTTACGCCCAGCTCGCTTACGGTAACCTTTCCGTCAAACTCGGTAAATTCGAAACAATACTCGGCTTCGAATCACTTCGCGCACCCGACTTCTTTTTCTTCAGTCATTCCTACATTTTCCTGTTGGAACCGTATTCCCATTCAGGTGCTTTTTTCCAATACACGCCCGGCAATAAATGGTCATTCGGTGCCGCCTACACCACCGGTACTGATACCAGCATCGAAAATGCCTACGATGACCACGGATTTATCGGAACAATTTCGTATCAACTCTCCAATAAACTAAATCTCTCGTATGCCGTGATGTATAACCATAACGGTTATGGAGCTTATGTTTCAGAAACCTCTGATCCGAATAATACGGGTTTGAATCGGTACGGTCTCAGCGGTACCAATGTTTATCTGCATACGGTTGCTGCAAATTACAGTATTTCAGATAAATGGAACTACTCACTTCAATGGAATTACAACGATGTCAAAACCAGAGAAGACGGCAGCCATACATTTGCGTACGGTATTGCTAATTATTTGACTTATCAATTCAATGATCATTGGGGTATTGGTTTTCGTGCCGAATGGGCGAAAAATATTTTGGGTTACGAAACAGATATTAGCGAATACACATTCGGCGTCAATTGGAAACCGTATTCCAATATCAGTATCCGACCTGAATTACGTTACGACTACAGCGCAAATAAAATCGAAAAACCGTTTAACAATGGCTTAAACCGTGATCAATTTTCCGGCGGTATTACCGGTATTGTTTCGTTTTAGGTGCGTGTGAACGGCAGAATACAAAATATAAAAAAATACCTTTTCTGCCGGAAAGTGTTTTCACCAATAGTCGCGTTACCGATAGACAACATCGGAATTACCAAACGTTTTGGTCATTCTCTGTTGGCTTTGGGTAACGCGACCTTCCATAAATTGATATAAATAGTTATAATTTTTCTGTTAGGATAAACAAGATTTACAGCGAATCGGATGAACGATTGTAATCGTTGACGTCTTATGTAAATTTTGTGAGATCAGTTACAATAAATTTCGGATGATTTTAAAACACCAAAATTGATTTCAATCAATTGATTTTAACACATGAAGATTACAAACCCGATATTTTGGAAAACGACCGGTCTTCTGGCAACAATGTTGATTCGAAATTGGATGGGGTTCATTGATTTCAAAGCGGCATTTTACGACCCTGAAATTGATCCGGCATTTCAGAACAAAAAACTGCGTTTCATTTTACTTTTCTGGCATGAATATATTTTGTGTCCGTTATCCATACGTCGCCATAGTGATGTGACGATGATGCTTAGCCGACATGATGATGCGGAAATTGTCGGACAAATTGCGAAATTATCTGGAATGCGTTGTATTCGCGGTTCTTCTTTCCATGGAGGAACAGCCGCAGTGAAACAGATTCTGGAAACACCAATGTCGTTACAAAATATTATTGCGTTTACTCCAGACGGTCCTCGCGGACCTCGCCGGAAGTTAGCGGTTGGTCCCATTTTTCTTGCTTCGAAACTTCAGATGCCTATTGTACTTCTCGGAGTCGGTTATGATCGCCCTTGGCGAATTCAGAGTTGGGACAAATTCGCAATTCCGCGTCCTTTTTCACGCGGTCGGTTTATTCTCTCGCAACAAATTTCTGTACCAACTAATCTAGACAAAAGTGAATTAGAATTGTTTCGCCAAAAGTTTGAAACACAGTTGAATCATATAACAGAAGAAGCCGAAAATTGGGCAACCTCAGGTGAACCGCTTCTCGGTGAATCGCTCATTTGCCCCGGTCCTAAATGTTCACTCATGTATTATGGTTACAGCCAACCCGTCGTCACTCGTAAACAACACAATTCCACAACAGAATCCGCAGAACATTGATAGAGATTGTTAATCCGCAGATTACGCAAATTTTCACAGAATTGTTAAAACATTTATTGACATTGAATAAAATCCCCGAATTTTTCGTTTGTTCTCTTTTCGCATATTTTGTGTATTTTTCTGTTTCGTAATTCTCAAAAAAAAAGTATAATCTCCAAAAATTTACGGACAAAATATCTGCGAAAATCTACGTAATCTGCGGACTAAAAAATCTGCGTAATCTGTGGACTAAAAATCTACGTAATCTGCGGACTAAAAAATTTGCGTAATCTGCTGACTGAAAATCTGCGAATATTTGCGGACTCTGTTGATAAAAATAGACCGTTACGGAATAAATTGTGTTTCGAGTCGTTTTTTTCTGGTTGTATCACCGAATTCGGGATAGAGTAGGCGGAGAAGTTCAAATTCTTTTTTTGCTTCGGTTTTCTTGTTCAGTTTGAGGTAAATCTCAATAATCCTCTCCCGCGCCAACCACCAATTTTCCGTGTTTTTAACCGATTGATTGGCAATCCGTGTCCACACTTCTATGGATTTTGCAAGTGTTACAGAATCGTTTTGTTGAGTTAGAATTTCCGCTAAAAGTATTAGGAACGGCAGATCATCAGGATATTGTTTCAATTGTTTTTTCAGAAGATTAACCGCTTCTTGAACCTTACCGGTCTTAGCAAGAAGTTGAATCTGAACAAGCAAAAAGTCCCGTTTTTCCGGCAACGGAAGAGTATCCAATCCTTGAACTTCCAGTTCTTGCAGAATCGCCGTTCCTTCTTCCATTCGACCCTGATCATTTAAAACAGTAACAAGCATTGTCTGAACCTTAATTTTCGCAACTTGTTCCGGTTCGGGAAAATATTGTAAAATATTGCGGAGTAATTGTTCCGTTTTTTTCGGAACTTCAACTACTTCCGCTTTGTTGGCAGCACGGGCAAAGGCTTGAATTTGTTGTTCCGCAGCATATATTGCCGAAACAACATCCGCCTCATTCCACAAATGTTGATTAACCGGCAAACGCCGTTCAAACCATTCCGCAATAGAAAGAGGCGGTTCCGATAAATTCTTGAAACAACGTTTCGCAGTGTTCACCACATCAAGACCAACAACAGAATGATTTGAAATTTTTTCGAGTATTGATAATGCGTTTGCTTTTTGGTTTTGACTTTCCAAGAGAACCGCCGCACGGAATAACAATGGCGGAATCTTCGGCGAATCACTCCAATATTCGGCGTGTTCTTTGAGCAAGATAAGATAATTATCAAGCGGTGTTTCTTTGTTCAAAACCGCTTGAGCAGTCAGATCAACAGCTTTCAAATGTAATTCGGCAGCCTCAGGATTTTCGGGAAACCGTATCGAAATATTTCGTAACAAATTAATCATTTGGTGTCGGCACGCGGTTATTTCTGTTTGGGAAATATTGGAGTCGGAGTTGGAAACAGTTTCAAGCCGTTTCAGAACTTCGCCAAGAATTGCAATTGCAGAAACAGCGTTATTGAATGTTTCTTTCCTATCTCCAATTATTTCTGCGCGGCGGCTTGCCAATTCAAAAAAACGAATCGCTTCTGTATATTGTCCATTTTGAAACTGGTCTTCGGCGAGCATTTTCAGTAACGGGGCATCCATTCCTTCAGTGGTTGAGAGATGAGACGTTCCCAAAAACATACGAGCACGGCGTCCCCAATAAGTTCCGAATTGTTGATCAATACGCCGTATTTGTTCCAAAATCATTTGGTTTATTTTGGTTTGTTGTTCGGGTTTATCATTGAGTTGGCGGCTCAATGCCAGAAAAAGTTCCAATTTTGCCAAACTGTAATCTGGATAAAGAGAAGAATTGGGAGGATTTTCTCCGGCTTTTTGATTGGCTTCATCAAGATTACCAACCGCAAGGTAATATCGTATCAACTCCGATTCGGCTTGAAATTGAAGTTCCGGTGACAGTTCGGTATTCTGTAAACGTGTTAGTAATTCCTTACATTTATCGTAATTACCAAGCAACCGGTAACATGTTGCAAGTTCAAGACGGCTTCTAAAAATAATCGGATCATTAATTGGAAGCGATGCCAATTCTGTTAAAAGGTCAACCGCTCTGTTCAAACTGAATATCCGGTCATCGCTTGGCGGAAATGTGAGAGCAAGCGACATTTGAGACAAACCCGTTTGATAACCAATGGAACGAAACAAAATAAGGTATTGGTGTTCAAATGACGAATCGGTATTGAGTCCGGTTTTCTGCCGTAACTTTTCGAGTTGTTCGGTGCATTGTTGAAGTTGTTCGAGGGCTTGGAGCAAGGTTGTTCGGGCTTGTTGTACGATTTTATTCCGATCCGTTTCCGACACAACATCCGCCTCAAGACGTTGCCAATCACCAAGCGAATATTCGGTAATCGCCAATTGAAGTTGCAATAAAATTCGGGCAAACGAAAATTCCGGTTGATTCAATTCATCGGGAGAATCAAGAAATTGCGTCTTGAGTTCGTCAAGCCGTTTACGAAATTCCTGACGCCGAACCGGTTCAGAAAGGAGGAGTTGTCGGGTTCGGGAATGGACAAGTTCTGCGGCTAACCTTGTTTTCTGTATTGCTGAAACATTGGGATTTTGAAATTCTTCTGCACAGAAAAATTCGACCGACTCAAACAAATTTCTGTCCGAAAGACCGTGCAAAAACAAAATATCAGATTCCGTAAAACCAAAAATTATTCCCGTACAAAAAAATGAAATCGGAAAAAAGAAAAAAAAGATAAACCGGTTCATTGTTTAATAATTATGTTGAATGAATGTAGGAACTTTGAACTTCTTAATATTGTTGCGAAAATGTGTGTAATCTGCGGACGAAATATCTGTATTCGTTGCGGACTCTGTTGATAAAAATAGACAGTTACTTTTAGGAAGAAGTTAAAAAAACCGCTGCAGCGGCAATACATGCTGTTTCCGTGCGCAAAATTCTGGCACCGAGATCAATCGGTTGGAAACCGAAATTCAACACCGTTTCAATTTCCTGATCGGTAAAACTTCCTTCCGGTCCGATAAGAACCACAATTTGTTTCGGTAATTTACCGGCAAGAATTGTTTGCGGCGTTGTTTGTCCTACTGTGCCGAGCGCAAGCGGATGAAGCAGGAATTTCGTAATATTACCTTGTTTTGTCAGGAAATCATTCAATTCTTTGAGCGGCATTTCATCCGTAATTTCCATGAGGACATTCCGACCGCATTGTTTGGCGGCTTCGATAACATGCCGCCGCAGCCGTTGAGCAACCGCCGCACTTGAACGGGCAACACTTCGCTCCAAGTGTAACGGAATGAATCTCGCAACACCAAGTTCCGCTAATTTCTCCGCCAAAAAACGTTGCCGATCACCTTTGGGCAAAGCGGTTGCCACCGTCAACCGAATTGATGATTCGATATTGTCCGGCAATGTTTCAACAATTTGAACGGTAACTGTTGTTTTACCGATGGACTCAACTCGACTCCGGTAGGAAAAACCGGAACCATCGAACAAAATAATTTCATCTCCAACATTGCCCCGCATAACACGGCTAAAATGATAGGCTTCGTCACCGCTAAGAACCGCCTGTTCCTTATTAAATGTTGAAACAGCCGGATCAAGAAAAAATCGATTACTCATATTATTAATTTATACGTCATTCAGAGTGTAACGGTTTATTTTGTTATCGTTTCTGTAATGTGAAATGATATTGTTTTCCTACGCTTGACAAGGCTGCCAATAGTGAAGAGTTGATAATGAATAGTGCCTCAAGCGGAGTTTTACCGAAACAATAATAAATCCGCTTGCGGCACTCTCAACGATTCACTTTTAACTATCAACTACTCATATTACTCCCAAAAGGATCAGTCAATAAATCGTAATTTTTGCAAATTGGGAATAAGAGCAATTCGTGTTCCGGGAATACGAAGACCGTGAGGCCAATAAACAAAAACAGCTTCGCCAATCAAAAGATTCCGATCAACATAAAGCGGTGAATCATCACGCCGCCAAAGACGACCATCGGAACTTCGTGTACTGTTATCGCCGAGCATTAAAAATTGGTCTTTACCGAGTTTGAAACTCACAGAATTTGTTTTACCGAAATTGTGCCAATAATTAGGATTGGCAAAAATTTTATTCACTGTATTTTCTGTCAGTGTATATTCATTACGAAAAGGCGGTTCCAACAAATCGCATTGTAAATCCAGTAAACGATCACAAGCGATATAATACAAATCACGTAAAACTTTAAGATGTTCGACATGAACGGAGACGCCTTGTGAACCGATTCTTGCCGGAGTTAGATCGAGTTGGTTGGGAGATCGATCCCGTGCTAACAGAGAGTTGGGTTGACACCAGGAATCATAACGTCCTTTTTCTTGAAAATTGATTTCCTTACCGTTGACAATAAGCCGCAGTTCTTCATCACAGTTACAAAACATCAGATCGAATGTTCCCGAATTATGAAGCGGTGTTGGAGCAATTGCCGGCGGAAATTCAGGAAGATCGGGAATAGAAAGAGTTGCGTTGCCGGAACGAAGATCAATACTGCACAGAAAAACAACTCCGCCTTTTATTAACTGCAACAAAAATACTCCTTGAGGTTGTTGAACACGCAACCGGCAAGAAACCGCCAAATCACCAACCCAATTCAATCCCATACCGTTCAAGTTTTTCTGACAAAAAAATTCTTTCCGAAGTTTTCCGTTGCGCTTAACTTCCCGAGTGGAAATGGCTAACCCCGAATCAAACATAATCGGATGATCCGGCGAATAAACAATTCCCGAATTATAACCGACAAAATCCGTAACCAATTGTGGATTATTAATCCATCCGTGTGCCGGCAACTCTCCTTGTGACAGATAATACCAGTCATCGGACGAAGGAACAATATGGCGGTAATTTAACCATGCTGTTTCTGTTGAGGAGTTTTCCGAAACGTTTTCTGTTATTTGAAACGATTTGTAATCTTCTGACCGGTTCCAATTTCCTTGGTTGTCAAACCAACGGGTTGGCAAACCGATTTCATGAAGTTTTGGCTGGACATAATCGTTGTCATCAACCGGACGCAACATCGAGAGTAAGGCGCGGAGTGGTTTCCGTTGAATTGTGAACTCTGCTTCGTTGTCTTTTTTAACAAACACATCGCCGTTACGAAGCAAAATCGTTTCATTTTCAACACCGACAAGCCGTTTAATATAATTGACTTGCGGTTTTCCCGGATAACGAAATACTGTAACATGCCAACGGGTTGGTTCACGGAAATCGAATTGACATTTGTTGACAAAAATCCGGTCACCGTTGAACGATTGAAATATTTTTTTATCAACATTGTTCTTTCCGAGATACATTGTGTGTCGGCATTGCGGACAGGTTCCGGCTAAGACACTTGGTAAATCTTGGGTATTTCGCGGATGTTCTGAGCCGTCGTTTGATTCTTCGCTGGCACTGATTTGAAATGGGAACCTGCATTGTTCACAATAAACATCTTTATGGCGTCCCATGAGAGTTGTTGCCATCGAACCGGTCGGAATAATAAACATTTCCGCTACAAACGCCTTAAAGAAAAAGGCAAGAACAAGTGCAGTCGCCAATGCTTCTACATATTCACGAATAACTCGAATATTATTAGTTGGTTCTTCTGGTTTGGTCATTGTTGAATATTCCTGAGGAAGGGATAATTTTTTACGGTTCATTGTACTAGGTTTGGAAACTAATTTCCGGTGAAGGTTTTGTTGGTATAAAAATAGGGATTTTTGTTGATTATACCGTAAATCGGGATATGCCGAAAGAGCCGGGAAAACCGTTTCTTCGCAAAAAACAACGAAACAGAAAAAACGTTGTTTAGAACTGATTTTCAGACGATTTTAATGTTTAGACATATCTGCGAACCGAACCCAATTGTAAATTGTTAATGATCTATTGTTAATAATTTGTAGTAAAATTATTTTCTAACATCCAAACATTGAAACAGAATTATGAAACGTCATATTTATCGAGTTGTTACTCAGGGACCGGAAGGTGATTACCGTATTCGGGATTACATGAGCGAAGAAGAAATCAGACACCGTCATATCCAAGTTGGTACTGATGATTGTAGTACAGATATTAGTCTTCGTGGTCGTCCTGTTTTCAAGGGTTTAATTGGACCGATGCCGGAAGCGGGCGGAGTGATTCGGTATGAATCGCCGGATGTTTTCGAACGGATGACCAAAGAGTGGAGTGAATCCAAACGAAAACGTCGCTCCCGAACTCAAAAACCTGTCATCATCGAATTTCAAAATCAAGTCGAATTTCAAAACTAAATTCGACTTGTTCTTCCGTTTTTGAAAAAATTTGTAAAACAGGTAACTTGGAACTCAAAAGTTACCTGTTTATTGTTTTAACCGTTCTAATATATTGTTCAAATAGTCCGCAGATGACGCTGATGTTCGCAGATTATTTACAGATTACAACCAAAACGGCAAGAATGCCGCATGTAACACTATCAATTCTCTACTCTACGTTGTCCTTTCAGGGTGTAAGAAAAATAAAATGTCAATATAGGGCGTTTCATTTTTTTAAACACGAACCACACAAAAAAACACAAAATAACACGAAAAGAGTCAAAACAAAAATTCCACTGAAATATTACAAAAAGTGTAAAAATCAAGTTTTATGAAACGATTACAATATGTTTTTTACATTTCGGTTAAAATATTATCGTGAACAATCACGTTCCTTTTAATGCGGTAATGAGGTTGGTACGAGTGTTATCACTGGGCTACTGAGGTTGTTTTGTTGTTGAAATTAGGTAGAAATGAGGTTTGAGAAATTGAAATAGGTTCTTCTTTTTCCAATTTCCATTTAATTTCGTCATTACTCGTCATTTCTGAGAGTTTCATTGACAGGAGAATCATTTTTTCAACAGTATTCATTTATCTGTCTGATATCGTTACTTGCCAGATGAATTGTATTCAGAACAGTGTGATCATGGGCATGATTCAAAAGTTTTTGTTTATCCAATACCGATTAATTTTTTTGGGTTACCTGTTCAGGGCAAAACTATGACTTTCTTTTAGTAACTTGTCAACAAAATTCTCGGCTTCCAGTGCTACATAAACTTTGTTTTTTTTAACTTCTATCTCTCGGACTAATTGAAACAATTCCTTGAAAGAAGGATGATCCGGAAACTCATATTCCTGAACATCTTTTTCCTTATTCCAAAGTTGCAGTTTCGCACTTTTAATTTCTTCTTCGATGAAATCTAGTACACCAATAAGACGGAATATTTTTTCATCAACCAAAGAACTAAAAACATATTCCAACCATGG
>JAITBS010000201.1 GCA_031283515.1 Planctomycetaceae bacterium | reverse complement strand
AGAACATCGTCTGTTTTCGTACATCAGCAAGAATTGGCGCGGGCGACCGCTCATTGACTTGGCAACTGTAATCAACTTAATCGCCAATACAAAAACCGAAACCGGATTAACTGTACGATGTGTCGAAGATAAAAAATTATACAAAAAAGGAATCAAAATAAACAATAACGAATTAAAAAAAATTGACCTCAAACCCGCAACCTTCCTAGGAAATTGGAACTACTCAATCAAATCAAAAAACAAGTAAGATTATTGACGCATGATTCCTTACGACGATGCCGCAGTATCCTATAAATAATCACAGCAACAAAAATTAAAACCAAACGAAAAAAATGAAATCCGTTTTTTCTTTGGTTTCGATGGTTTGAACGTCACTTCAATTTGTTGTGTTTGCGTTTAATTTTGTGTCATTTAAATTATCCATTATCATCTTTTATTAACATGTTGTTTCTAACGGGACAAACGGTTTCCCTTTTGATTTGTTCAATGGTGTAGGCAACCGGTGAAATCGTTTTTCGGCGTTCTTCCGACCATGAATTCATTTCATGGAGTGTTTTGAAAATAGCCAGACAAGAAGTATCATAATCGAAACCGGTTAATTCGGCAACAAGACGAATACTACGGTCAATCAATTTTTTGTTCGTTGCATCCACATAAGCCATCCAATTACTGTTCAAACGTCCAAGTTTTCCCATTGCCGCCGTTGAAATATTGTTCAGAATGAGTTTCGCCGCCAAGTGAGCAAAAAGATCAAGCGGGCTTTCCGGTAAATCAACCTCAATGAAAAAGATACCGCCGTTCCATTCCGCCGTAACAGAATTCGGACGCTCAGAACCAATCGCAATTGCACTGCGTGTTTCAAAATGTTCACCGGCTTTACGAAACGCCTGAAACCATTGAGTGGTTTCTGTAAGATGTTTGATTTCTTTCTGACCGGTCAAAAAAGCAACCGCCGCATTGGGAACAACCGCAAACCGTGATAAATCCTCTTCGTTGCCGATTTTATAAGTGTACAAAATATCGATACCGATTTCCGGCGGATGAGCAATGATATTTTCTGCAACATTCATGTTTCGGTAATCTTCGGATTGCCATGTCAGACAACAAGGTGTACGTCCTAACAAATTTTTCCATGCTTCCGGTGTTGTTCTTACAGGGTCTTTGACAAACGCCCAAGATGGCGGCGACTCTTTTTCACGCGTCGAACGGAATGGCGGAATCTTGAATGTCGGTGAACGTTCTGTTGTGTCTGTGAAAATATCAATTGAATATTCGTCCGGAAAATAAGTAATAAGACCATGAGCATGATAAACGGAATATTCAAAATCTGTTATTTCGGCAAGCGTTTTGAGATTATTCTGTTTCCGCAGTTGCCGGAGCAAATATTCGAATCGTTCCAATCCTTCGAGCGGTGTTTGCGGAATGGGCACAATTTTTTGTACAAGATGTTGCGGAAGTGTTTTTCGGAGATGTTCGGTAAGAGCGGATTCAAAAGCAAGACCGACAACTAACATTTCAATTGTTACCGCCTGCATCCGTGTCGATCCGGCAACTGCCATCGCTCCGGTTGTAAGATTCACAATATTGACACGGGAATCCTCAATCACTTGCCGAGAACGTTCAATTTTTTGAACAAGAATTTCCGAAGGATTATTGAACAAAAAATGAGTTTTGAGTCCCGTTTCCAACGCCGCATGAATCGTTCCAATCACCGACGATGTTTCACCGCCTTCACTGACCGCAACAAGGCAATCGCCCGTTTTAATACCGGCATCAGATAATTGCCGTTTTCCGAACACAATATAATCTTCAAAAGACTCCACCGAACGAATCAACGCAAAATCACCGCCGGTCATTACCGCTAATGTTTGTTCTGCCAATGTTTCAAAATAATCGCGGTATTCGGGAAAACGTTCCGAATTTTTGGCACAAAATTTCCGGTGGGCAGCGTCCAGAAGAATCGCAAGACGTCCCGTCGCACCGCATCCGCTGAAAAAAACACGGTTTCCTGTTTCAAGCGTTGCAAGAATATCATTGCATAAATTGTGAAACGGAATCGATTCGAGTGTTTTCCGTGCAACCGGCGGAAGATCCTCGTCAACCGAAAGAAGCATTATCAAACCGGCAACTGTATCTTCGGCAAGTTTACCGGAAAGTCCACGTGTTTTCGGATGTGATTGTTCGGTTACCATCATGCCGAGATGAAATTGCGTTTCGTAACGTAAAAAATGTTCCGCGTCTTTTTGATAGGAATTGGTCATAATTATCAATTTTAATGTTAAGGTTAATTTTTGTTTTGATTTTGTTTCAGTTGATCATTATGAAACGTAAAAAGAACACTACTCAACAAACAACATCCGCCAAGCAACCATGCGAATGAAAGAATCTGAAATCCAAACGCCAGACCTTTTTCTGTACCGTAAACATCGCCCAGCCAACCGAGCAACAACGGTGAAAACGAACCGAATAAAAATGCGGTCATAATCATTAGTCCGACAACAGTGGAACGTAATCGGGAAGGAACCACATCAAATATTGCCGCATGAGTATTCGATTCGTAAAGACCGCGCATCATACCGAACAGGAAAATCGTTACCCATAAAAGGTGAAGCGAATCTGCACTTCCCATCGTAAAAATTAACGGAACTCCCAACAACATTGTGATTGTTTGTAACAGAATCCGAAAACGCGGAAAACGGAGAACCATCATATCGGCGAGTACACCTCCGACAAGAACGCCGATGAGTGCGGCGAGATGATGATAAAACATTGCGTATCCGCCGGATTCTATCTGGGTCAATGCGAATTTTTCCTTGATATAAGACGGCATCCAGGTGAGATAAGCGTTGTTGACAAAAACAATCGCTGTAAAACCGACTGTTAAAAGTAACACTGTTGGAATACGAATCAAAATGAGTACTGCTTGAAGCGGCGGTATTTTTTCTTCTTTTATTGAAACAGATTGCGGCACATCGCGCAGCCTGAAAATAAGGATAAAACCGAGCAAAATACCAAAACTGCCGAAAAGGTAAAATGCAAAACGCCAACCAAACCATTCTGCAACATAACCGGCAAGAAAACCGCTACACATAATTCCGATATAAAGTGATGCCTGATGAATGGACATTGCAATGGCGCGGGTTTTTTCATGATAAGCGGCGATGAGTGCGGTTGAAGCGGGACCGTAAAAAGATTCACCGCCGCCGGTTGCGACGCTGCGAAAAAGAATTAAACCTCCGAGTCCGCGAGCGAATCCGGTCAACATTGTTGCAACACTCCAGAA
Source organism: Planctomycetaceae bacterium (assembly GCA_031283515.1). Lineage (GTDB taxonomy): Bacteria > Planctomycetota > Planctomycetia > Pirellulales > Thermoguttaceae > WRKP01. The sequence goes on along the minus strand of JAITBS010000201.1, from coordinate 188 downwards.
AATCAGGCTGCCGGTAATAATTTTTTTCTTACTCCAACGGTCACCGAGAAAACCGGCAACAGGAACCATCACAGCAAGAACTAAAAAAAGAACCGATGCGGTCAATCCGAGTTGTGTATCACTTAGACCGAGTTCATCTTTAATGAGTGGAAGTAAAACGCCGAAAATTGCCCGATCTGCCTGATGCA
>JAITBS010000059.1 GCA_031283515.1 Planctomycetaceae bacterium | reverse complement strand
TTTTTAAAAAAGTTGATCGAAATCGAATAGAATCTTCATGTTTTTAGTTGTTCGTAATCTATCAGTGGCATTTTTGTTTTTCCCATTAGCCCCGATAGGGGCGTCTGGATTATAACCCGCCCCAACGGGGCAATGGAATAGTTGATAGTTGATAGTGGAGAGTTGATAGTTCGCACGCGGAGTAATACCAAAACGTTTTGAATCCGCGTGCGAACTCTCCACTATCAACTCTCCACTATCAACTAACCACGCCCTTTCAGGGCTACCTATTATTGGTAACTACAAAAATGCCACTGATAGATTACAATTATGTTTTGATTCAAATTAAAATTTTTTCTGTGTCTTTTGTGGTTTAAAATTAATTTTTAGAGATTCCCTGTAGAACCTGAAAATCCCTATTCACGAAAGATCGACCGGTTTCAACGTTCGGACATCGGGGAGATTACCAAGCCTGAACGCTAAATCCTCAACAGCTTCACGTCCGTCTGAAAGAAAAAGCCGAACTCGAACCGACCAATAAATTTTAATCAAAATTCCCGAATAAGATAACGGACTTTGCGGCAAAATTGTACGGAACCGCCCCGGCCGCCGCGGATCAATCCAATCACCCGCATCCGTTGCATGCCGCCAAAATGCGTGAACCCCCATATCTTCACTGCCTTTTCCCTCCGTATGCCAGAGAATCGAACACTCAACCGCTTGAATATCATCGCCGCCAACAAAATCAAACCAATAACTGCCTGCCAATGTCTCACCAGGATGGTAAAGCCGGCTGCCACGTCCGTCCAACGTAATAACAATTCGCGGCAAAATAGAGTTAACCCGCTCTACAGAAGAGTTAATAATTTTACTGATGATACTACTCATAGTCCGCCACCTTCCAGTGTTAAGTCGTTCAGCACAACAGGACGAACCACAATAGGACATTCACGGCAAATTTCAGGTTCACCAACAATTTTGGCGTAAAGATCAATCTTCCAAAAAATTTCATTATTTTCGTGACGGAATGAATGCATGGCGTCAATCGGAAGTTGGAAGAAAAATTCCTGATGAAGCGGTAAATCATGAGTTGTTTCAAAATCATTTCGACTAAACATCGTTTGGCGGAAAACATCTTTGCGGTTTGTTACCGTATCAGTGCCTTGCCGGAATCGAGCAATTTCTTCACAAATAAGATCAACAGAAAAATGGTCAAATCTCAACACACCGGATTGTTGAAGTAAAACACGGTATCTTCGACCCGGATACAACGGATGATCCGAAATTTCCAGCAACGTCAGACCCAAACGGAACGCAAGGAATAACCGGTGCATCACACTCACCAAAAGAATAATGCCAACTCCACAAAATAAACCACGGAACACAATTCCAATAACTTGATCAGACCTGTTTTCCTCAGGATAAATAAATGAGTGAAACATTATCCCAAAGGAAACAATAAACCATGCCAACGTAAATAATGTCATTCCGACAAGCGGAAAAATCGGTTGATTACCAATCGGTAAACGAAAAGCTAAATGTGTTCCGGGACTTTCGTTGATGATTCGAATATCAGGAACTGTTGACCAATCAACACGCCGTGAGTTGCCGGTTAAAGATTGAAGCGGAGAAACAGATTTGGCTCGAGCTGCCTTTCGCTCTTCAGAAACAGTAATTAAACGGCAAGATTGAACAAAACCAACCAGCCCCGAAACAATCAACGAAAACGAAAGAAGCAAGAAAAACCAACCCCAAACAGAATTTTTCCAAACAACAACCGCTTCTTCTGGATGACCGGTTCGGTACCAACATTCGGTCAATTGACCAGTCTGGAACCGCAACAACAAAGATTCGGCAAGTTGCCGATTGGCGGCAAATCCCTCTTTGGGTTGCAATGTCCGAAAATCAAATGTCCAAACACGATAAAAAACTCCTTGAACTTGATGTTCCAAAAGAACTTCCGGTCGGAAAACACTCACAGAATCAATTGTCATTTCAGCAACTTTGGTCTCAATAATTGTGCCGTGTGATGCAACAAATTCTTGATAAAATGTTAGTTGTGGAATTGCCCATGTCCAGAGTTGGATGCAAAACACGACAACTCCCGTAATAAGAATAATTGAAAAAAAGATCGGTTCACCCCAACGAGGTGGAGGTGATTGTGATGATTTTCCAGTCCGTGCGGAACCGGAATGATTTGAAATAGAATGTCTGGAAAAACCGGAAGAATCGTCAAACACCGTTCACCTCAAGCCGATTTCGCCGTTGAAGAACGACGATCAGCACGAATAAATCCCAATTTCTCAAGGGCTTTATAAACTTCTTCTAATGTTTTTTCACCGAAATTCGCAATTTTCAAGAGGTCTTCCCGTTGGCAAGCCAGTAAATCGCCAACAGTACAAATTCCCTGTTCATCAAGACAATTAGTGGTTCGAACGGAAAGTCCGATTTCCGCTGTACTGAGTTCCAGTTTTTTTTCCAACTTTTTCTGTTCAATATAAGATGTATTTAATGGAATACGTGTTCCCATTGTTTTTTCCTCCGCGAAAATAATGTTTATTTATTTGTATTGTTTCTTACAATTCTTTTTCTGCAAGATTCTTTTCTTTTTTGTCAAGGGTGCGAGACCGCCGCATGAACGGAACTGGTCGGCATCGAATCCGCAATAAAAAGTTTATCAACGGTCAAAACAGCAGCAATACCAAGCAGGAAAGAAAATACTAACACAATCCATTGTTGAATTGTTAAATTATTTTGTTCATAAACTGCTGAGGTCGTTTTAGTCTTTGTCATTGAATCGTCAATTAAAGGAAAAATAACGGCAAAAGGATTGATTGAACCCAACCCTCCAACACACAATGTCAGAGGTAATGCCAAAACAAACTACAACATCATAACAAAAAAAGTTTTTTTTTCCTATCCGAATTTGGCAAAAAAACAAATTTTTTTCAATTTTTTCTCATTTTTTATTTTTCCATTTTAATTCCGCAAGAGGTGAGATTAGGCAAAACCGCAGCGGATCGCAGCGAAACCAACGGTTTTACACATCTCATTCCTGCGGAATTTAGGAAATGGAATCATCAACACAAACACAATACACAATCTGAGTGGGAACAGATACAAATAAAAATTCCGCTAAATGACCAAAAAATTTATCTGAATTAATAACCAGCCGGTGAATACTATTGCCTTGTTAATCTTAAAATTTGGCATAAACAGAAGGGTAACCTTGACCAAACAGGCTTATCGGAAAACACAATATCCTCAAATTAAAGACTAACAAGGAACTAGGCGAAATTTATAAATTCTACGGCAAAATTGATCCCATTTAATGAGTTTATGAAGTTGTTTTTTTAGTTAATAGTTGATGTTGATAGTTGATAGTTGATAGTTGATAGTTGATAGTTGATAGTTGATAGTTGATAGTGTTGCAGATGAATTACAACCCAAACGGTATTACTCCGCTTGCGCCGCTATCCACTATCCACTATCAACTATCAACTATCAACTATCAACTAAAACCAGCTGGTCTTGCTAAATTTTAGAAATCTGTTATTCTAAAAATTCTGTTTTACAGTAGGATAGTTTCTCTTTCGCTTTTTTTCGACGATGTCCAGAAGAACCTTAAAAGCCGCTGAAGCGATTCGGCAGGTTGTCAGTATGTCAATCCTAACGGAAATTCAGGATCCGAGAGTGAGTGATGTAACCGTAGTGCGTGTCGAAGTTTCCGGTGATTTGCAAACGGCAAAAATTTATGTCTCCATCATGGGGGACGAAACAAAACAGAATCTTTGTATGAAAGGTTTGAAATCCAGTGCCGGATTCCTTCAATCAAAAGTCGCAAAACGTATTGATATCCGATATACGCCCCATCTTGATTTTATTCTTGATCAAGGTGTTAAAAAACAACTCCTCGTTTCCAAAATTCTCGACGAAATCCTGCCCAAAAGTGATCCCGAAAGTAATCCCGAAAGTAATCCCAAAAGTGATCCCGAAAGTGATCCTGAAAATCATAACGAAGACGAAAACGAAGAAGAAGAATAGGAAAATACCAATTATATTGATTTTGCGGGCAAATAAAAAACAGTTGGAATAAGACAAAAAATAATGATCGTTAATCAATTGAATCCTCTCAATCATCACTCAACATTTGTCATAATATCGTATATCGTTTGATGTTCGGTTATAACCGTTTTGTAATAATTTATCCGAAATGAATTGCCAGACGTGAATTACGGATTGATAATTACGGATTTGAAAAATCATCAACCGTCAATCTAAGTCAATCTAAAATGAAATTTTCAATTCAACCGGAACATCACAAAACGCAGCATAAAAAAACTCCGTTCCTCAATTCCTTTTTTATTTCCACTTTTTCACCTTAATAAGGCTGTGATTTCGAAAACCAAAAAAATTGAATCATTGTCAAAGATTCTTCAAAAACGGCACAAAAGTTTACCCAATCCGCCGGAACGAACTGTTTTAGCGCATTTGGTTTACGCTGCCTTATTGGAAAATTCTTTGTTTGAACATGCAGATTCGGCTTTTACTGTTTTGGAAAATTATTTCATTGACTGGAATGAAATTCGGGTTTCGACGGTTAATGAACTTGCGGATACATTTCCGATGCTTTCCGATCCTTTGGCTGCCGGTGAACGTGTTCGGCGTACTTTGCAGGGAGTTTTCGAAAAAACGTACATGTTTGATCTCGAAGAGTTACGTAAAAAAGGGAAAAATCTCGGACAAGCGGTCGAATTTCTTAATTCTATTTCGGGTAGTACGCGGTTTATGGTCGATTACACAACGCAAGTGGCATTCGGCGGTCATGTTATTCCGTTGGACGAAGCCTCATTGCGTATTTTCCGTTTACTTGACCTCACCCAAGTCAACAAAGAAGGAACACGTGAAAATGTTGCAGGTTTAGAGCGAACAATTCATAAAAAGAATGGATTAATGTTTTCGTTGCAACTTCATCATTTTGCGGCGGGTTTTTACAATGATCCCGAATTGACGGAGTTACGTTCGATACTCAAATCAATTGATTCCGATGCGGAAAACCGTTCCTGGACACCGCCGGTACTCACGCTTCCCAAACCGGTTGCCAAACCGCCGGTAAAACCGCCTATTCCGCCTTTGGCAGCCATCCCGTTTAGCACTCCAGATGATGACGATTTTGACGAAGAACATGGAGGAACGGAAGTGGAATTTATTTCAGACGAAACGGTTTATCAACACGATTCGTCGATTTTGCCGGAGAAAACGGAAACTAAGGTTGTTACGCCATCTACAGAAAAGAAGAAAACATCCAAGCAGGAAAAAACTTCTGTGAAAAAGAATACTGATTCGGTTACGGATTTGCCCAATTCATCTCAGACGATTCCACAACCTCAGGAAAAACAACTCGAACCGGTTCAGGAAAAAAGCAAAAAAGTTACCAAAAATGAGACGAATAAAAAGACAATTGCCCCAAACAATAAAACCGTTGCGAAATCCGACACGAAGACAGATGTAAAACCTGATACAAAAACCGAAATAAAAACCGAAACAAAAACGGCAGCAGAAACAAATGATAATCTCAGCGTAAAACCGGAAACAATACCGGTTGTAAATTCCGACACGAAAACTGTTGTAGAAACGGATGATAAATCCAATATGAAACCGGAAACAAAATCAGTTGTAAAACCAAACACAAAAGATGGGAAACACACTATAAAATCAGAACTAAAAACAGATATTTCTAAAGTTTCCCATACAACATCATCGCCGAAACAAGTTGTGAATAATCATGAGAGTTCATCTTCACCGTCAAAGAAAAAAAATACAGAAACAGTAAACGAGGAGAAAAAAGATACAAAAACTGTTAAATCAACTATAAAACAATTGGTAAAAAAGAAACCGAAATAATCAATTCTATTGTACTGAAAATTGATTATTTTGGTGATATGGAATTGGCGGTTATTTTTGTTGCAATTACAAATCGCTCCCGCAAACCATATCTTCCAAATGACAAGCCCAAACCTCATATTACAAATTCAAGTTCTATGTCGAAATTTCCGTTTCTCAAATCTTACGGCGAACTACAATTGGAACTTCAGCAACTTGGATTTGAAATTCCGCTTTCTGATGATTTTTCGGTGTTGGCGAAGCCGTTGAGTTTTTGTGATCGTAACAAACAATGGACATTGCCGAACCGTTTTGTGGTGCAGCCGATGGAGGGTTTTGATTCCGGTCAAAACGGCGAACCGACGGAACTTAGTTTTCGCCGTTACGAACGGTTTGCCGGCGGCGGAGCCGGACTTATTTGGTTCGAAGCAACTGCCGTACAACCCGAAGCACGTTCAAATTCCCAACAATTTTGGCTCAACGAAAAAAGTGCAGATCGGTTTGCCGCTTTGGAAGAAAAAACACGTTCTGTTGCCAAAAAACGTTTTGGATACGATATTGTTTCGGTACTTCAATTGACTCATTCCGGTCGTTACAGTAAACCGACTCGCGGAATTCGTGCTCCGGTGATTGCGCAACACAGCGGTGTTTTGGATGTTGCTCATCAGATTCCGGCGGATTATCCGTTGATTACGGACGCGGAGTTGGATCGTCTTCAGGATGCTTATGTTAATGCGGCGAAGCGGGCGTCCAAATGCGGTTTTGACGGGGTTGACATTAAAAGTTGTCACGGATATTTACTTAATGAATTACTTGGAGCTTATACGCGTGAAGGAAAATATGGCGGTTCTTTTGACAACAGAACCCGATTTCTTCGTGAAACACTCACACGAATTCGTGATGAAGTTCCGTCTGTTTTTATTACATCGCGTCTTAGTGTTTACGATGCGGTCAAATATCCTTGGGGATTTGGTGTTGATCGGGAAGATTACAAAAAATGGGAACTGACCGAACCCAAACAACTTGTTACAATACTTCGTGAAATTGGAGTTCCATTGCTTGACATTACGATTGGCAACCCTTATTTCAATCCTCATTTCAATCGTCCTTATGCAAAACCGATTCGTGGAGCGGTTTCTTATGATGAACATCCATTGATTGGTGTTGCGCGGTTTGTGAATATTGTTAAGGAAATTCAGCAATCGCAACCGGATTTACCAATGATGGGTGCAGGAACGGCGTGGTTACGTCATCTTGTTCCTAAGGTTGCGGCGGGGCTTGTGAAAAACGGCTGGGCAACACTTTTCGGACAAGGGCGAAACAGTTTTGCATATCCTGAATCGCCTTATGATATTTTGCAACAAGGTGAAATGAATTTGAAACGAGTTTGTATGGCTTGCAGCGGTTGTACGGATTTGATGCGTGCGGAATCGCCAACCGGTTGTATTCTGCGCGACCGCGATTATTACAGAATTACGCAATAAAAAACATCAAATGTATTAATTTCCTCACGTAAACGTTATACAAATTAAGTCATTATTCATCAGCGGAATTATTACTGTTTCATCTGTAATCCATAAACGGCATAACATCATTTCATCTAATTTAAACAATCCGCAGCAATGTGACGAATATAAACATAAAAAATATGACAGCATAACGTTATATTTATAGATAAACGTTGCGTTTTTATATGCGGACAATATTTTAGGGTATAAAAATGAAAATTCAAGTTCTTGGAGTAGGCTGTTCTCGATGTTCGCAACTGGCGGAAAACGCAGAAACCGCAGCGAAAGAATATGGGCAGGATTACACGCTGGAAAAAGTTACGGATATTTCACAGATTCTTGCTTTTGATGTAACGGCTACACCGGCATTGGTTCTTGATGGGCAAATTTATTGTTCGGGGCGCGTTCCTTCGGTTATGGAAATTAAGACAATGTTTGCCGGTAATTCACACGATAACCCGACAAAATCTCAATGAAACCAATAATAAAACGATTTCTATTTTGGTTTTTACTTGTTTTTATTATTTCAGCTGTTCTGACACAAATTGTGTTACAGTTTCAGCATCAAGAATCTGTTAAAATTCCTGACGGTTTCAACGTGATTTTTTGTCACGCCAGAGTTCGTTGCCAGGCTTGTACCAAGATGGAATCCTTAGTTCGCCGGACACTTGATGATGTAGAAAAAAATTCCGGTACAAAATTTCAATTAACAACATTAGAATACGATATTCCGGCGAATTGGAATTTTTCGAAACAGTTTCATATCGGTACTGCAACAGTTATTTTATTGGAACAAAAAAATGGTAAAACTGTTTGGTTTCGCAATCTGACAACAGAAGTATGGAACCAACTCAACAACGAAACCGCTTTTGTCAATATGCTGAAAAACGAATTGAAAAATAACAGAGTGAATCAAGAACAATAAAATGTAACCGTTTGTTTTCTTCTTTTGAGAATACAACTCTTCAAAAAGATAAAATAATAAGGAATAAAAGAATTTGTGATTGTAGTTACAAATCATAAACTAGTGAAATATTACGAAACGTCAAATTTGTAACAACTAGAAGTATAAATCATGGGTTATATTAACATATTATTTGATTTGGACGGAACATTGACCAATCCATGCGAAGGAATAACAAATTCTGTAAAATATTCACTCGGAAAATTCAATGTCATTGAAAATAATAATGAAAAATTGAAAATGTTTATAGGACCGCCATTGGAAAAATCATTTATGGAGTATTATGATTTTGATAAGAATACTGCTCAAAAAGCCATCAAATATTATAGAGAATATTTTTCAGAAAAAGGAATTTATGAAAATAGGTTGTATGAAGGAATAGAAAATGTGTTAAAAGAATTAAACATCCAAAATAAAAATTGTATCATAGCAACATCAAAACCAGAAACATTTGCAATAAAAATAGTACAATATTTTCAAATAGAACACTATTTCAAACACATCACAGGAAGTAATATGGAAGGAACTTTTGTCGAAAAAGAAGATATAATAAAGTACATCTTAGAAAAATATAACTTAGAAAAAGAAGTAACAATAATGGTTGGAGATAGAAAATATGATATTATCGGAGCCAATAAAAATAGAATTGACAGTGTTGGTGTATTATACGGATATGGAACAAAAGAAGAATTGCAACAAGAAAAACCAACATATCTTTGTAATAGTGTCAATGAATTGTTACAATATTTTTAAGAGATTCAAATTGTATATCCGTATTTTTTGTTTGTCCGCACTGTGTTTTTTCCTGTGCAGTTTGTGATTCTTTGATTGGTTGCCGGGCAACATGTCCAAAATGTAAGACCGTGTTTGCCATTGGACAAAACACCCAACGGTTTCCTCCACTCTCAAAACTCCGCCGGTCTTATCAACATCGGAATTGCCTTTGTCGGTAAGTTCTTCGCCTAAGTTCTCAGCCGGTCGTTTCGCCGTCGGTAACAACTCCTCAAGCACCGAAAAAAATTCCGAAACAACCGCCGCATCTTCCTCCGCCGGTTTTGAAAACACACACTCCACCAATTCCACCTAAAATTCCAGATCAAAAAATTCCGGATCAAAAAATTCCGAATCTGTTGGAACCGTGGGAGAGTAATATTTCACTTTGTCCGACATTACAGACTCAAGAGGAGTTGAACCGTTACGGGCGATGCTGTTGACTCCGTTGCAAACACCGTTTCCGGTTGAGAAGATGACGATTGGTTACAAATTTGGACTTTTCTTAACGGCGTTTGGAACGGTAATTATCATGTTATTGAAACATTTAATATTTAGTTGTTTTCAGAAAGATTCCCGTTTCGAAATTACAAAAGAGCCGGAACCTTTGCTTTTTGGTAACCGTTCGCAAGTCAAAATCAATCCGCATGAGTAACTGTCTATTTTATTAACGGTTCGAATATTTTTCAAATCGTCCGCAGATTACGCAGATTATTTTTTTATTTTTTTGAGAATACGAAACAGACGAATTAACAAAACGACAAAAAAACTGATTAACGATACAATTTTATTCAATTCCGATAAACTTTTTAAAATAATCTGTGAAAATCTGCGTAATCTGCGGACTGAAAATCGATAAATATCAGTATTTTCTGTGGACTCTGTTGATAAAAATAGAACATTACCGGCATGACTCTTCCCAATTCCAAAATATTCTAAAAAAAAATTAAAATTTTAAAGATTGATCTTTTCTTTTTCATTGATAACTGTTATCATTTTTATCTGGTAATTCCTGATTGTTTCCTATTTTGGGAAATAAATGTGAACGGTTTGGATAAAATAGGAACATTTAATTTGCCCAAAAATGTGAAACGATTAGAACATTTTCAAACGTTACCATTTTGCGTTTTATAATTTTGGTAATATATCAGTGGAATTTTCCAAACAGTATTTTAACTGTTTTCGCAAACCTTATTTTCAACCTAATTTTTCTTACGAAACAACCTCAGTAGCAATGAATCCCACAAAAAACAACCTCATTACCTTATTACCTCATTATTGTTTACGTTTTTAATGAGGTAATGAGGTAATGAGGTTGATACGAGAGAAAATCATTGGCTACTGAGGTTGTTTTGTTCGGAAAAATTAGGTTGAAAATGAGGTTGTTTGTCCAATATTCATACGTGTTAAAAATATTACACTGATTATATTACTAATTTTGGTGTTTGTTTATTTTTTTAAGGGAGTTTGCTATGAGAAAGACATGTATTGTTTTGTTTTTGTTTATTTGTTGCGGATTGTTTTCGTCAATGTCTGCGGCAAAACCGGAAGATAAATATGTTACGGAACGGACTTTTTCCGAAACGTTGGAAACTCCGGTGTCCTTTGTTTCCAATACCGAAGTGGAACTCCGATTGGTTCTGCTTATGTTTGCTCGGCATTGCGATGTTCCAATCTGTTGCAACGAAAAAGCGTCCGCAAAATTGGAAACATCTGTTAAAATCAGTGTTGAGAAACCGATTCCGTTCAAGGAATTTATCGAATATATTTTGAAACAACAAGGATTGATTTACACTGTTGTTGATAATACGGTTTATATTACATCGGCGGTTTCCAATGAAACAACTCAAACAACAGAAAAGATTGAACAATCCGGTCATGCCGAACAACAAACAACCTCTCCAATTTCGGAACAACTCAAAAAACCGGTTTCGTGCAATATTAAAGAACCGGTTACACTAACCGATGCGTTAAAACAGATTAACGAAATCACCGGAATTTCCGTAATGATTGATCATGATGAATTACGGAAATCCCATGCTATGTCGGAAACAGAAACGGAAATAAAGAAAACGTTTCATTTTTACCTTCCTTTCAAATTGCCGTTACGCAATGTTTTGGATTATCTGACGAAACAGCAAAACTTGGCGTGGACTGTTTCGGATAACTATATTCTGATTACGTCGAAAAAACATGCGGAACGTGAGGAGAAAGAATCTTATGTGAGATGTTATTATGTTGCTGACTTATTAAAAGATGTTCCGAAATTATTGAACGAAAAAGAACCATCCGCCGTACCATTGACTGCTGTTTCGGAGGCTTCTTATAAACCGCTCATTGATTATATTACGGTAATGATTGAAGCGGAAACATGGAACGATAATATTCAAATCTATTATCCTAATAAGAGTTTAGTAATCCGGCAGCCGAAAAATGTACATAAACAGATTGCGGAACTGCTGAAAACATTACGGCAATTCAATCACATTTCCGGTGATGTAACGAAAAATTTCCTGCCGGAATTATCGCAGACGTTGCCGGCATCGGTTTATTACTATCAACAATACAATCTTCGTGATCTTGCGATACTGACACAAGATGATGTCAATGAATTAGTTGATCTTATTCAGGCTGTAACACCGGCGAAGCAGTGGAAAAAACACGGCGGTCAAGGAATTATTACCGTTCTGGAAAACCAATACATTTCTGTTTTTCAAGAACACCGTATTCACGTTGCAATTACCGATCTTCTCCAACAGTTACGGCAATTAAAGGCGATTAATTGTTTCCTATTTTGAAGATAATCTTGAATGTACTTTAGGCTGTCACCATTTAACTTTTAACTTTTAACTTTTAACTTTTAACCGAATCGTTTTGCGATTCCCAAATTATTATGACAAAAAGATTAGTGTTGATTCTGTTTGTGTTGTTCATTACTGTTTCGCTTCAGGCGCAAACGGTTTCGTTGTCCTCCTTGCTGGACGAAATGGTTGATCGTGATTCTGTAACACGATTTCCGGATCCGGCGTTTGTGTGTGTTCAGGCAAGTTCTTATGACCGTGCCGCCAAAAATCCCGCCGAAAACTGGTTCGCCAACGGAGACGCTTCGCAGTTTCTCCGTGAAGAAACAAACGGTGATCGTAAAGAATGGGTACTTATGGATGCTGATGGTCCGGGAGCGATTGTTCGGTTTTGGATTACCGCACCGCATTACAAAGTTGTCTTTCGGGTTTATCTCGACAATAACGTAACTCCGGCAATCGAAGCCAATATCGGTGATTTGGTCGGCGGTGAATTTTTAGTCGGTGCTCCGTTTTCCGAAGAAACCGCACGCGGACGAAATCTTTATTTACCAATTCCGTACGCTAAACATTGCAAGATTACTGTTGACGATATGCCGACA
>JAITBS010000056.1 GCA_031283515.1 Planctomycetaceae bacterium | reverse complement strand
ACAGAAAAAGAAAAATTTGAAGAAGTAAAAGTTGCAGATAACGTTATTAAAGTTTATCAGGGTCATATTCCTGATGAATTGAAAAAGACGGACAAATTTTTCAAGTATTATGCAGCGGTGAAGAAATAAGAATACCGCTCCATAGAATAAACACTATTTTTTTGTTTCAATTTAACACTTAACCCCCTAATATTAAAATGAGTCCAATTAACACAAAGAACATTTCTTTATTTTTGATCGTTCTTGCGATCTTGTTCATAATTATGTCCGTCTTTGCCCTTAGAAACGCATCCGTTCAAATGGCAATTGCCGAGTCAAAACAGAAATCCGCACAAGAAATCATCACCCAAGCTGAGAAGCAAAAGGAAGACGTTAATAAACAAATAGAAACTGCAAAAGCCCAAGAGAAAGCCGCTAAAGAAAGATTAGAGAACGCAAAAAAACAAGAGAACACTGCTAAAGAAAGAATAGAGAACGCAGAAAAACAAGAACAAAACGCAGAAAAGGCAAAGCAACTTGCAATCATAGAACAACAAAAAGTCGTAGCAGAAAGAGAACAAAACGTAGAAAGAGCAAGGGAAGGTGAAAAAGCCAAGCAGGAGGCAATTACCAAAATAGACCAAGCCAATGAAAAAGAAAAGGAAGCAAAGGCTAGAATCGTTGAAGCCCAAACGAAAGAAAAGGAAGCCGATGATGCACGAAAACGAGCAGAGCAAAAAGAAAAAGCCGCTGAAGAAGTTGAAGAAAAAGCCAAAAATGAAAAACAAGAAGCAGACAAGAAAAAAGAGGAAGCAAGAGTTATATGGGAACAAGCAGATAATAGAATAGAGGAAGCCAAAAATGAAAAAAAAGAAGCAGACAAGGAAAAAGAGAACGCAAAAGTTATACGGGAACAAGCAGACAATAGAATAAAGGAAGCAAACGAGGCATGGAACAAAGCAAACACGAAAGAGAAGGAATATAAAGAAGCCATTGCTTGGCTTGAGAACTTAAATGAAACGTATAAACAAGAAAGAGAAAAATATAAACAAGAACGAGAATGGCTTGAAAACTTAGTACGTGTATCAAGTTCTGAATACGGCGAGTTGTGGGAGAAAAGACGTGATCAATCTCTTTCACAATCGGAAATTGATAAAATAAATCAGCAGATGAGGCAGTTGTTAAAAGACATGATAGAGCGAGGACAAACACTTGATGCGTCACAACGAAAATCACAATAACTATTTTTGAAACTTTTACATTTACTCCATTACAATCCATTACCGTACAATGTCCCGAAGTAACACTATTAATGCGATTATCGCCAGCCGTAAACCGATTGCCGAAAAAACCGCTAAAATTATCGTACATCTGCGCAATGTAATTGATACATTATACACTTGTTCCGACATGCTGACAAAATCGTTGCAAAAATCTTTTGCCGATGAGCAAAAATCCGTTATCCAAGAACGGCAAACAGAAATCGCCCATTTTGTCAACAACCTCATTCCCAATCATATTAAAAACCTCGAACAACTACAACGCCGTTTCAGCCGATCAACATTGAATATCGGCGTTGTCGGTAACGCCGGACAAGGGAAAAGTACCTTGTTGCAAAAATTAACAGGACTCGCCGATGAAGAAATTCCAACCGGAGCAAAAGGCGATTGCACCGGTGCCGCAGCAATTATCGAAAACGCCGATGTTACCGAAGCATACGCCGATCTCGAATTTTACAGCGAATCGGAATTTTTGGAACAAGTTGTCGCTCCTTATTACCGGAATTTCGGTTTGCCGCAACCCTCAACTCTTTCGGCATTTGCCGAATCATTGCCCGACGAAGTTAAAACACAGGAACGTTACGACGAAATCGAATTTATCGAACGATTACAGAAAAGTTTGAACGAATACCGCCCTTTTTTTAGCGAATTACAAAAACGAATTAAAAAAAGTGAAATCCGAAAATTCACCGCCAAAAGCGATGAAAATGGTAATCATTTATCGTTTTGGGCAGCGGTAAAATCGGCACGAGTCTATTGTCGCTTTCCTTCGCTTGCCGGTGAAAAGATTTCTGTTGGTGATACTCCCGGTCTTGGTGACCGCGCTGTTCTCGAAGCCGAAGAACGCCTGATGAAAGATTTCGGACGCAGTATTGATGCAATAATAATGTTGCGAAAAGTCAAGGAACGCGGAATTCGCAAAGAAGATGTCCGCTTGTTTTCGTTGGTAAAAGCAGCAATACCGGAATTGCCCGCCGAAAAATGGACTTATTTTATTGTCAATGTTTTCGCAAGCGATAAGCAAGTTCCGGCAACAACAGAAGCATTGAAATTCCTGCCGGAAGATTTTCGTAACAGTTCGCTCAAAAATATTACGGAATATATTGAATTGGACTGTTCAGATACAACAGCGGTTCATAAGGAATTTGACCGCATACTCAATGGTATTGCCGGTAATCAAAGTGCTTTAGATCAAATCCTTTACACAAAACGTTTCGAAGAAGTACAACGGTTGCTTCACAGTGTTACAGATTTGGCGGTGAAATTGTCCGCTCTGTTTCCCAAACACCTTAGTAACGATAATAACTTCGTACTGGCACAGTCAATGTTCCGAAACACGATAAGCGGTAATCTCGCCGTCAAACTCGGCGATTTAGCAGCAACAAAAAAAGAAGCACAATACCGCCCTAACGAAGTATTCTTAAATGCAGTAAAAAAAATTGAAACAGATTTGAAAACAATTCCCGGATTACCTGAACCAATGGATATGAAAAGAGCGGCAAACCAAGACAGTTTAGTAGGTGCTTTTTCGTTATACTGTCAGTCTATTCGCCGTCTTACCGTGAAATACTTTAATGATTTAGATTTTGTCCTGCATAAAATTTTTGAAGACTTGCAGAATGAAGTTAAACAATGTTTTATAGCCGAAGACGGCGGGAAGTTGGGCAATGTCGTTTTTCAACAAGAGAACGGTAAAGAAAAATCATGGTGGACATTGTTTGCCGATGAAATTGCGGCACTTGGCGAAACACCACCCGAACAGGAAAACGCCAAACAAATTGCCGAAGTTATTAGACAATTTGAAACAGTTACATTATCATTCCGCAGTTTTCTGTTACCCAGAGTTTTGCCGTGTTTCAATGTACTAAACACAGATCGTGAAGAACATATTCCGTTCGGTTGGAAACAAGGATTGGGAATTGAGCAACTTATCGAAAATTTACGAAGAGCGGCTGAAAACGGAGTTGCCAAAGCAATAAAACTATTGGAAAATTGCGCTGCCGAACCGGCAGTCGCTCTGTTTGCAACGCTAGAAGACTTACACGACGCCGTATTTCGTACCGGTTCCTCCTCTACCGCTCAGCAAATCTGGAGCAGTTTTTATTCCGCCCACCGTAACGAAATTTGGCAGGAAGTGTTTCAACAAAAAGAAGCCGATTCAAAATTCCGTAACGATTGGCAAAATAACGTTGAACGGTTGAAAAACACCGCTCACAATGTAGAAATGTAACGGTATCGGTAACTCTACTGATACGATATTATAACGACCCTTAAACTTTACCCTTTTCCTGATATGAAAGAAGTCCCTGTATTTAGATTCTTTTTCACTCCGTTGGAATGGATTGTCTTTGTCCTTCTCACATTAGGCGTTTGCGGGTACGTTGCCTATCCGTTTGCAATAAAATACGCAGCAGAAAAAGTTTGTCATGACTTGTATGAAGAACTTGAAACAAACCGAAACAAATTATTGGAAACACAAAATGAACTTGAAAATATTAAAAAGAAACTTACTGAAACACAAAACGAACTTGTTAAAACCAAAGAAAGATTTGAAATAGCTCAAAAGAAAATTGAGGAGTTAGAAATAATCATTGAAACATTACAAAAAGAACTGAAAAAAACTCAAAACGACCTTTCCGAGTACCAGAAACATGTTTATGAATGGGAGGATTATTGTCGCAAAATGCTTAAATATCTTGATACTATCAATGTTTCCATCGACACTCGCCCATCAATCCCTAAGTATTTTCAAATTGAACTTGACAGATCAAGATGAAGACTCTTACAATAAATGTTTCAAATTTACAACGGTTTTTCTGTTCCGTCAGAGACGAAATGTTGCTGATAAATTGCTACAATAACAACAAACAATTGAAGAAAAAACAATGAGAGTCATTATTGCATTATTTGTAATACTATTTTTTCTTGTATTGGGTTGTACGGCAAAAAAAGGTGATGAACCATCAAAGTATCCAACTCAACCCGACTCTATGGACATAAAATTAGTAAATAATCAACCAATGGTTGCACCATCACAAAATATACAAGCATACGTAGCGTATAAAAAGGGAACAAAACTATTGGACGAATATAAATTGGATGAGGCTGAAAAATATTTGAAAAAGGCTATTCAATTGGATCCATTATTTGTCGATGCAATGGATCATCTTGGACTGGTTTACCGAAGGCAAAATCGGCTTGACGATGCAAAAGAAATCTACTTAAAATCGATAACAATTAATGATAAAAATCTTGTTTCCTATCAAAATTTAGCGATTGTTTATAGATTGCAAAACAAACTGGATGAAGCATTCGAATTATATATAAAAATGATCCGTATTGATGAGAATAATCCAGAGCCTTATTATGGGATTGGTGAACTATTCTTTATTACCGCCGATTATGAGAAGGCATTGGCGTTTTTTGATAAAGCACTCGAATTATATGTGGATCAAAATTCACCATTAGTTTATGATGTCTTTTGTTATAAATATAGCATTTATTACAAAACCAAAAATTATGATGAGGCTTTAAAATATTTGGAAGTGATTAAAAAAAATGATCCCAATGACACAATAATCGAAACCCTAATTAAGGAAATAAAAGCGATAAAATATAATAAAAATAAAAACTAGACTACCAACATTTCGTCCTTAACTTAATATATTTCGGTTTTAACCTACGATTAGGTAACGCTCCTCACACCAAGAATAATCGTTCCCAATATTCATCTTTTACCATGTTCAAAATGATACCAACAGTTAAAATTGTAATGACCGGACCAACCGGTGTTGGCAAGACGAGTTTGCTTGCGGCGATGTACCCGCATCTGGAAACACCGTCATTCCAGTTCGGCGACTACGAACTTTGTCCGGCACCGGATAAAGAAAATCCTCATACTTCTCCGACTCGTGCGAAACTTGTGGAAGCGTTGAATAAAATCAAAGAATTCAGCGAAAATCCCACCAATACGTATGGCGGTACACCGGAACCGGATGAATTTGATTATCAGCTGTTATATGAAAACGATAATAGTCAAAAAACAACTGAGTTATTGTTGCAGATATGGGATATTCCGGGCGGATTTTGTACAGATACTGAACAAGACAAGAACGGTAATCCGACAGGTACTGTAAAAGCACAAAAATTTCTCAATGGAGCGGATGTGTCGTTCTGGTGTATTGACTGTATTGCATTGATGGAACCGCAATCCCATAACGGACAATGGCTCGGCGAAAAAAATGATAACATTAATAAACCGGATCTCATGGTCAAATGTCTCGCCGAAAGCAGTATCAATGAAGGACATACCGTTATTATTGTTTTGATGCGGGCGGAAAGTTACTCTCAAGACGAAATGTATGAAGTACTCTACCAACAGTTGAAATCACGAATTGCCCAATATGTTCTCGAATTACGTAAGAACAGGAAAATTGATAAGGTGTATTACTGTGCCGTTGAGACAACCGGCTGTGTTGTTTACCAAGGTACCGAAAGAGAACGATATATTGTGCGTGCGGGTGAAAGATATAATCCGAAACATTGTGAATTGCCGGTGTTATGTGCGATTCAACACTCATTGGAAAAAACCGTCAACCAAATCCAATGGAAAGCCTATCGTATTGCGCGGCGATGTCCGTTTATTCGTTTTCTGTTACCATTTTATTGGCAGTTAAACGGAACATCCAAGCGGTTGGAAAAACGTCTCCGTAAAGTAAGAGCGGAAATCGGAAAAAAACTCGAACACAACCTTTTTGAGTGGTAAAATCCAATGAAATATTCGGTTTACACACGAGGTAAAAACGATGATTACAAGTGGAATTTGCCGTCTGATGAACAGATTAGCGAATACCTCAACGGATATGGTTTTGCCGTTTTTCGCAGTGCCGACGGAACATTCTCGGTCTATCTTGTTTCGGAATCGTCCGATAAACTGGATTATCAGCAACGTCCTATCAGTATTGGAGTATTATTCTCTGGTTGTGCCGAGTCCCAAGCCAAAGGACTTACCGTCTGGGCATTGGAACATTTCGGCAATTATGCAACAGAATTATCGAAATGCGTTACCAATTTTGGTCAAGATGAATGGGAGATGAACACAAAAGTGATTGAACACTTTGTTAATCATATAACAGAAATTCCTGTAACCGATCATCTATTAGCAATTCGTTATGAAGATGTTGAAACATTGGCAAACCGTAAGGTTCTGGCAGAAGAAATCCGAAATTTCGATTGGACATTGCAACCCGGTTTTAAGTTGCTCGTTGACTGTGGTTTGCTCTCCGGTGAAAAATTGGAAATTGTCCGCCGACAAGTTGACCAGTATCTTTTCAAAGGTGCGGTAAGACGTGAATGGTCTGTGAAACAACCGCCAAAATCATTACAGGAAAAATTCCGTGATTTTTTATTAACTTTCGACAAAGCATGGATTTTACCTATCGTTTATTATTTTATTGGTTGTGTGTTGTTTTTAACTTTCATCGAGTTATGGCAATTTCTGATTATCGTTTACTTTATCAGCGGAGTGCTGTTATTTTGGTATCAGAAATTACAGATTGGAATACTACAAGAACAAATCAAAACAAAAAACAATGAAATTGCGGATTGGGAAAAAAAATACAACGACCTTTGTAAAAGAACACAGTAAAAAATTACCATCGTGGTAG
>JAITBS010000047.1 GCA_031283515.1 Planctomycetaceae bacterium | reverse complement strand
TTTGCGTTGCCCAGTTTTGTGCGGTCACGTTCTTCAATCCAAAGCCAACGACCTTGAAATTCCTCAACTTTTGCCGTAACATTAAAACGTTCTGAAATAATTTTTTCTAATCCCGCAGCGGTTTTTCGTCTATTGGCGAAAAGTATGGCGTGCGGCAGGAATCTTGCGTGTTCCGGTTTTCGTAACCCATTGGTCAATAATCCGGAAATTGCGTACAAATAATCTGCAAATTCTGTTTCCGCCGGATGAGTTTGTGAACCGCAGCCCGGTTGCATCGGTTCCATCGCCCGATAAAAAAGCGAAATAAGCCGATGATTGAAAATGTCCAAAAAATCCAGAAGTCCCGTATCGCCATGCTTAACACGGTTAAGAACCAATTCCGTAATCGGCAACGGCAACGGACTATGTAATCCCGCCAAACCAAGAAAATTGACACTTAAAACCGGTTTATCGTTTTGTTTATTGATTCCATGACCGCCTTCTACAATACTGTTTTCAATAAAATTTTGTACATCGCTTGCCGGAAACTGTTGCGAAACATGCGACGCAAAACGGAATTGTTCTTTGTCCGGCGAAACTGCGGCTATTTCACTTTGTGTTTCATTCGGCGATAGTCCATTTTGCAACAATTTTACCGATTGCCAAAAGTCAAACCGTTGCGGTTCTGTACGAAAACGTTCCATTAACGTCAACGCTTGCTCTTTGTTTGTCGTTTCAGGAATGGTGAACGAACCGGTGTTTTCCATATTTTATTACAATTTTTTATTACAAATTTGTTCGGAATCCGAATTCCGGTTGCCAACGTTTTCGTATTTCACCGCCAACCGTACTGCGCCACGTTAATTCGGTGGGCGTATTGATTCCGGTGTACAAGCGGAAAAATTCATTCATCACCTCCGCGAACAAATACGCACTATTGCCGGTAAAACAACTATCGTCCAATGTCAACTCAATTCCAAGTCCGCGAACAAAACCTCGCCAAGGGACATTGCCCATTCGCCGAATAATTGATTCCGTCCGCATATTCTGTAACCCAGATAATAACCGTTGCACCACACTGTTTTCACGCGGAACGTAAAGCCGAAGTATTTCCCGTAACACCGCTGCTCCGTCTTCGCCTTCCAACGAAAGATAATTGAGCGAAAGGTGCGAAATCAGCATCCAAAGCGATTCACCGTCCATTGGCGGCGTTTGCGTTTCGGTCGGTTTGGTCAACAACGTTATCGTTCGGCATGGTATTTCAATCTCGCTTTGTAACACCGTTCCGATTTGTGCTTCCGAAGCAAAAGATCGATTCGTACAAAGTATTCGTGCAAAAACGGTACGTGATTGTATTCGGTTCGTTTTGAATTTCGAATCAACAAATCGAAGCCAAACATCCGTGCCGGATATTCCCGCCGACGGTGTACGTTCCATCATCCAATAGGATTGGGTTGATTGGTTCGTCAATTTTTCCGTTTCAGAAAAATTTGCCGAAAAAAATGGTTCAACCGGCAACGTGTTACCATTTTCCGGATCAATCATTGAAACAGTTTTAACCGAATGTATTTCCGTACTTTTATATCGTTTGGCATCCGGTAAAAGCCGGTATTCACTTTGTGTGTCATCCAAATGAATCGGTTCCGATATTTTTTCGAACAAATTAACAATCGGTGTTACATAAAGTTTGAACATTTCCGGTGAAATATTCAGTCCGCGCGGTTCGATTTCCAATGGAATCAACAAATCCAATTGCCGTAACGGTGCATCTTGGGTCAGTGCCGCAAGATGTTTTTTCAGGTCAATTGCCAATTCCAGAAACAAAAATCGTTCCGGAAACGAAAAATATTCCTGCAACAATTGATAGGACGGCATCGCAAAAGGTGTTTGCGGCAGGACAAATTCCTCTGCCGTCAATCCCACCGGTCGAACCGCTTCTTGACCAAGTAAAACCGGTTCCGCTTTTTCCTGTGTTGAATCGGGATTGAAAAGTCCGACCTCTAACCGATGCAACAATAATTTTTCGTACAAAGCAAACGTTTCAAACCGGTCGCCGTTCAAAAATATTCTTAAATTTTGTATGTTACATTTTTCAAGCGGAACCGTTTCGGAAACAAGACGCAAACGTAATACGGATATCGCATGGCGTGCAACTCCGGTAAATCCGTAACGTCCGGCAGGTTGAACATCGGCATGAGTAATCCGAACCGGATAAAGTGTTACAGACCATGCGGTTCGCCATTTCAGTGTTACGGTATCACTTCCCAACGTTTCGAACGAGGAACATTCAAGAGATGTTTCCGGCGGAATCGTTACACCATCCGCTAATTCCGGTCGTTGAACATTGGGATGAAATTGTACCATGCTAAGCGATGGAAGCGGAGCCGTGAAGTTCGGATAAATAGAACCAAGCAATGTTGCCGAAAGTTGCGGAATCCGTGCGTTAATCGAATACCGAATCCGACCAGTCAACCAAGCAAATGATTCAATTAATCGTTCGGTGAACGGGTCGGGAACAATATCCGTACCTAATTCAAGCCGACCGGCAATTCTAGGATGTTGCCGCGCAAATTCAACCCCCGATTTACGAAGATACGATAATTCGCTCTGGTAATATTCCCGAAGCCGTTGTTCATTGTCCTGACCAATCATAGACTTAAACTAACACGGTATGTCCGCATGAAAATGTCCTTCGTTATCACGCAGTAAATCAAATGTTACAAAATTCACTTCGTCCTTCCCGTGAAGTTCCGCTTCGATCACAATACCGTAGCGGAAAATTTTCGACGCAATATCACGACCGGTTGCGTCCGTCCGGTTTCGGAATCCAAAAAATGGATTCACCGAGTAGTTCCCTTCAGTACCAGCCCGATCACGAAGTGTGTGAGCCGGTTCAAATTGGGAAAGGTCAACGTAACGAATATTTAAACTCTTTAATCGCGGTTCAAACACTTCAAGTGTTCGGGTTATTTCACCGATTACTTTGGCGATGTCCGCCGAAGTTAACGTACTAGTTTCGGTAATATCGGGAAAACCATAATCCAATACCGATAAACATGAATCTTCCGTCTTCGTGGAACTTCGCCGTGTATTGAGAAGCCACAACAAATCACGCAATACCGATTGATTATAATCGTAACATTCATTCTCCGGTACATCAATCAAACTGTCTAAAAGCGGTAACGGCATTAATCGTTTTCCTTAGGTCAGTTTTCCACTCGATAAATCGTAACTTGACGCAGCGGTTCCGTTACTGCCGCCTTCCTCTTTTTGTTGTTTGTAATCGAAGGCAATTTTCGAATAATTCATCGAAAACGTTTCTCCGGGTAAATCACCGCCGCCGGAAATATTGTAATTGGAAATCACAACATTGCTCATTGTAATTTTCATGTATTCAATCATACTACTTTTGTCATCACTTCGGCAAAGTGTCAAAACAACCTCTTTAATTGTTTTCCCTGCCCAAAGTACCTGACAAATAGACGGTGACGAAATATCATAACGTTTCGAAAATGAGATATCGGAACAATGCGGTCTTGCGACTGTTCCGCCGCCTTCTGAACTTCGCAACGCCGAAGTCGGTTGCGAAAAACCAAGAGAAAAGGAATAAATCTCAATTTGATTCTTATATTTTTCAAGCGTACATTCGCCACTAATTCCGTCAATTTTCAAAAACATGCTTTGCATGGATTATTACTCCCAATATTTTAATGGTGGATTGAAATTTTATGTATCAGTTAAAACGGTTGAATTTTGTAACGTAGATTTACATTTTAAGCTACAGGCGGAGGAAGTTCAGCGACAAGCCGAATACTAACCGTTAATTCTTCCAGTTGAAAGTGAGGTCGCAAAAAGACAACCGCTTTATAAGCACCGGGTTTTCCGGGAATATCCGTCACATCAATTCGTGCTTCACGAAGCGGATATTTCGCTTTGACTTCCTGAGGAGCCTCATCCGAAAGTAACACATAATTGGAAATCCAATTGTTCAGATATATTGAAACATTTTCCGCCGTTTGGAAACTGCCAATCTTATCCCGCATAATCGCTTTAATATAATGAGCAAACCGTGAAGCGTTGAGGAGATAGGGCAAAATTGCGGAAAGTCGGGCATTGGCGTTGGCACTGTCGAGGTTGTAAACCGGCGGTTTGTTGACCGTCTGACCACCAAAAAAGGCGGCATAATCAGTTCCTTTACAATAAACAAGCGGTAAAAAACCAAGTTTCGATAATTCATTTTCGCGGCGATCTGTAATTGCAATTTCCGTCGGACATTTGACAACTGTTTCACCGTCGTCCGTCTTGAACGTATGAGTTGGTAAATTACGTACATCACCGCCGCCTTCAAGACCGCGAATCGCTGCCGTCCAATGATATTGCGCAAATGCTGCGGTAATTCGTTCGGCAAGAGCCCAACTTGCATTTGACCAAAGATATTTGTGATGAAATTTACCGTCCACATCTTCCCGAAAATCAAACTCTTCCACCGGACTTGTTGCCGGTCCATAAGGAAGCCGCATCAAAATATGCGGTAAAGAAACAGTAATATATCGAGATTCTTCACTTTCCCGAAACGAACGCCATTTGATCAATTCAGAACTTTCAAACAATTTTGTCAAATCACGCGGATTGGCAAGTTCGGTAAAACTTTCCATATCAAACAATTTCGGTGACGCAGCAAGGAGCGTCGGAGTATGAGCGGCAGAGGCAACTTCCGCTATTTTTTTCATTAACGTTATGTCACGCGGATGCCGACCAAACTCGAAATCACAGAGCAGACAACTATAGGGTGCACCGCCGAATGTTCCATATTCTTCTTCGTAAACTTTCTTGAAAAATTGGCTTTGATCAAATTCAACCGCTTTTTCCAAATCCGCCTGAAGTTCATCACGTGAAACGTTAAATAACCGTAACTTCAAAAACTCACCGGTTTCCGTTTGCATTACAAGATAATGCAACCCGCGCCAAGAACCTTCAAGACGCTGAAAATCAGGAGCGTGCATAATCTCATTCAGCTGTGAAGATAATGCAACATCAATCTCTTTAATCCGCTGCATAATCAAAGCGATAAGATCAACAAGGACATTGGGATTATCGGAGATTTTGATCTT
>JAITBS010000678.1 GCA_031283515.1 Planctomycetaceae bacterium | reverse complement strand
GCGTGTTGTGTTTCAATGTTACCCTCTTTGTTTCAGAACCTCCCGACTTTTAGGAAGATTGAAACTGCTTTCATAAATACCTCCTTTTTGGTTAAGTTTCAGAACCTCCCGACTTTTAGGGAGGATTGGAACACCGATGTTGGTAATATATCAGTGGAATTATTTTTTGCAACATAAATTTTACAGTTTTTCTTCCTATTGTCAGGATTTTACCATAGTGAATAGTCCTTCGTAGTGAATAGTGGAGAGTGAATAGTTGATAGTGAATAGTGAAGAGTTCGCAAGCGGAATAATACCGTTTTGGTATTACTCCGCCTGCGAACTATCAACTATCAACTCTCCACTATCAACTACTCACTTGACCTACGGTTATGAAAATGACACCCTTTCAGGGTAGAAGAATCAACAATAAAAATGCCATTGAATAATTACGAATTTTCTTGCCGTAATAGTCAAGTACAAGGATTCGTAAGACACTTTTTTGTGAGATAACAAGACAGTTAATGGCACATTCTAATGAGAGTCCGTTAAAATTTTACGGTTCCCATTGACCATTAACTTTAAGATACAAATAATGATGGTGATGGTGATTAAAAAATTGAAAGCCGAAACGAATATAACGTATCTTTGAAACAGGACAATATTGTATCAACTATTCACAATATCCAATCCCATACTTCGCGCTGTTCCGGCAAGAATATTTCTTGCAGCTTCAGAATTTCGGGCGTTCAGGTCTTTCATTTTTTTAGCAGCAATCTCATCGAGTTGTTTCGTTGTAATCTGCCCCACTTTAACACGAGGAACATTACCGCTGCCGCTGACGATTCCGGCAATCTGTTTCAATAAATCAACACTATGCGGCGTCTTCGTCTCTAATTCAAAGGTTCGATCACTAAAGACCTTGACCACAACAGGTATTCGCATCCCAAGATCAGGTTTGGTACGCTCATTAAACTGTTGCACAAATTGCCCCAGATTGATACCGTATTTACCAAGCGCAGTACCAACCGGCGGTGCCGCTGTTGCCTGACCACCCTTCGCATGAAACCGAACCGTTGCTGTAAGTTGCTTTGCCATTGTTTGATGTAATGTAAGTAATTAAGTAAATAAATAATAAAAATAAATAACCAAATTAAATATCAACGTTGAAATAAAGTAACAAATTCCCTGTTTATTTAATTCAAATTTTTCTCAATTTGCCAATATTCAAGTTCAACCGGAGTGCTTCTTCCAAAAAGATTGAGGATCACGGTTACTCTTCCACTGGTAAGATCAATCGCATCCACAACTCCTTCATAACTTTCGAATGTTCCTTCTTTCACCTTGATTTTTTCACCAACCTGATAACCAACTTTTAACTGCGGTGAAGTCTTGGGATCCTCAACTTCCAAAGCAAGTATTCGACGAACTTCGTGTGTTTGCATTGGGGTCGGCTTTCCTGCCGCTCCCGTAAAATCACCCACTCCCGATGTCTCCCGAACAAGAAACCATGTCGCATCATTGATTTCCATATAAATCATGATGTAACCCGGATACAATTTCCGTTTGATAATCCGCTTTTTATCACCACGAATTTCCGTTACTTTTTCAGTCGGAACAAGAATGTCTCCGAAATAATCCTTCAATCCGGCAACCGCAATCCGCCGCTCCAAATTACGTTTGATCGGCTCCTCACGATTCACTTGAACCTTCAGGATATACCACTTTTTCTTATTCTGAGGTTCTTCCGTTGTTTCCGTACCGCTTACATATTCTGGTGCATATCTCGGATCATCAATTTTCAATTCTGTCTCGAACATGAATTGCTCCTCTTTTCATTTAATGTATCTGTTTCCGGTATTACCGAAAAACAAAAAAATCAACCTAATATATGAAGTGAATTGAAAATAAAAACCCAAACCAAATCAAAAATATAAATCATCGCAGAAAGAATGGCAAACATGATTAGGACTACAATCGTCGAAGAATACAATTCCGCTTTGTCAGGCCAAGAAACTTTAATCATTTCCGATTCAACGGAAATAAGAAAATCAGCAAAAACAGACCATTGCACTAAACGATAGCCAAACCACATCCCAACCAAAACAAACAATACCGCTACAATATAACGAACTCCCTGTTCACGCAACAACGGTGCCCAATCAAATGCCAATTGAGCAAATTTATAAGCCCCGCAAACAAAAACAGCCCAGACACCAAACATCGTTAAATAACGAGTCTTACGCCCTTGATTATTCTTGTAACGCCGAATACGAAATAATTCCTTGAACAAATCACGCACGAAAACCTCTTGGTTTCAATTTAACAACTGAAAAATAGTATTTATTCGTTTATAACGATACAACAATTCTAAAATTATTACCAATTATTTTTATTATTTTCAGACATTTACGGTTGATTGTTGAATCGATAACCGTTTTATGAAAACAGGGGAGGAGGGAATCGAACCCCCACCAGCGGTTTTGGAGACCGCAGTTCTACCACTAAACTACTCCCCTTTCCGTTTAGTGAACAGTTCGCAGTGAATAGTGAATAGTTTTTGAAAAACTAAATCAGGACACTATTCACAATTCACCGACACTTTTAAACAGTAAATTTATGTTTACTTCAATACTTTTGTTACAACACCGGAACCGACTGTTCGACCGCCTTCACGAATAGCAAAACGAACTCCATCTTCCATCGCCACCGGTGAAATCAATTCAACTTTAAGTTTGACATTATCGCCGGGCATACACATTTCCGCGTCGCCGAGCAACGATAACGCTCCGGTAACATCCGTAGTACGGAAATAAAACTGCGGACGATAACCTGAGAAAAACGGAGTGGAACGTCCGCCTTCTTCCTTTGACAAAATGTAAACTTCGGCTTCGAAATCCGTGTGCGGCGTAATACTTCCCGGTTTCGCGAGAACTTGCCCGCGTTGGATTTCTTCACGTTTGATACCGCGAAGCAGAAGTCCGACATTATCACCGGCTTGTCCTTGATCGAGTGTTTTGTTGAACATTTCAACACCGGTTACAACCGTTTTTCGTTTTTCATCGGAGAACCCGATGATTTCAACTTCTTCACTGACCTTGATAACACCTTTTTCGATACGTCCGGTAGCAACTGTTCCACGACCTTCGATGGAAAACACATCTTCAACCGCCATCTGGAAAGGTTTATCCTGTTCGCGTGTCGGTTCTGGAATATAATTATCCAGAGCGTCCATCAGTTCCGCAATACATTTTGCAGCAGCAGGATCATTTGGTTTTTGCTGGGCGTCACGGGCAACTCCTCGAATAATGGGCGTCTCTTCACCGGGAAAATCGTATTTAGTGAGGAGTTCGCGGATTTCGAGTTCAACAAGTTCCAAAAGATCGGGATCATCAAGAAGGTCAATTTTGTTGAGAAAAACAACGAGTTTGGGAACATTGACCTGACGAGCCAAAAGGACGTGTTCACGGGTTTGGGGCATTGTACCGGCGTCAGCGGCGACAACAAGGATGGCTCCATCCATTTGTGCGGCACCGGTAATCATGTTTTTAATAAAGTCGGCGTGACCGGGGCAATCGATATGAGCGTAATGCCGTTTCTCGGTTTCGTATTCGACGTGGGCGACTGCGATAGTCACCGTTTTGGTTGCGTCACGAACTGTACCACCTTTGGCAATATCGGCATAACTTTTAACCTTTGCCAAACCTTTGGTTGCCTGAACGGCGAGGATTGCGCTGGTCAGGGTCGTTTTCCCATGGTCGATGTGACCGATTGTTCCGACATTAACATGTGGTTTCGTACGCTGAAATACATCTTTAGCCATCTAAAAATCTCCTAACTAAAATTCGGTAAAGGATTTAGTAAACAGTAAACAGTGAATAGCGAATAGTGAACAGTTGTAAACACTTATTCACTACAGACTATCA
This sequence comes from Planctomycetaceae bacterium, assembly GCA_031283515.1. Taxonomy (GTDB): domain Bacteria; phylum Planctomycetota; class Planctomycetia; order Pirellulales; family Thermoguttaceae; genus WRKP01. The sequence goes on along the minus strand of JAITBS010000678.1, from coordinate 591 downwards.
ACTATTCACTAAAAACAAAGCTGTTGATGAGATTCGAACTCATGACCTCGTCCTTACCAAGGACGTGCTCTACCAACTGAGCTACAACAGCAAAGCGGGTGAAGGGAATCGAACCCTCGTCATCAGCTTGGAAGGCTGCGGCTCTACCATTGAGCTACACCCGCAAACTGTTGACCGTTTGGGTTATTTGTTTTGGGAATTTATTGGTTTTTAACTAATAAAAGTAAAACGAACAACAAACAATCGGCAACTTATTGGGGGATGGAGGATTCGAACCTCCGAAGTCAGTGACAACAGATTTACAGTCTGCCCCCTTTGACCGCTCGGGAAATCCCCCCCGAAAGCTAGTGATGGGACTTGAACCCGCAACCTGCTGATTACAAATCAGCTGCTCTACCAATTGAGCTACACCAGCATCTGAATATAACACAATAAGTTATAACCTTCCCATCCCAATTCTTTGTACCAATTCGATCAAGTACAGACAACGAAACTAGTACGATTCTCTTATTGAAAAATAATAGAGTAATCGAATTTTTCCATAAGACAAGAGGGGGAGCAAAAATTTTATCGGCAGCAAATAAGTTTTTT
>JAITBS010000673.1 GCA_031283515.1 Planctomycetaceae bacterium | reverse complement strand
AAAAAAGAAACAGGAAATCAGTAAAATTCGTTTTACATTCCAACCTGAATAATTCACAGGTGCTGGTTTTTAAAGTTGATGAGTTGTTTCAAGCGATTATTTATGTAATGCATCAATAGGGAACTTCTAAAAACCTTGTTTCTCAAAAGTCTCGCCCTTGAAAAATAGGGACTTGCGAATATTTTACGAGTAAAAAATGGGGTTTTTAGGAGTTCCCATTATTCAATGGAATTTTCTGAATAAGCGACTTATACTGAAAATCAAGGAGTAAATACCCTCTTTCCGTAAAAATCGTAACGGTTGATTTATAATCGTAATAGATAACTCAGACTCTTCATTGTTTGGTCAAAGGAGGTTTGAATCAATTTGAATTTGAATCTCCTTAACAAACAAAAACTTTTTATATGAAAGGATCACTTTTATGAAAATCAATTTTTTTAACATCGCTATTGTTTTATTTGCAACATTATTGTCCTTGTTTTTTGCAACGAACAAATTAAATGCGGAAGTACCAAAGTCATTGGACGGAATGTTTATTATTAACGAAGATGCCTGGAATTTTTTTACTTCAAGAACTCCGGAACAAATGACACTGAAAGACTTGCACGCATTTGTTGATCAGTATGCCGAAACGAAAATAACTCATCTCTTTCTTAATCCCAATGCCCAGAAAACACGATTTCAAAGTCAAACCCGCGATGCACTCTGGCATGATACCGATTCGAAAGAACGATTGCCTCAAAATGCAAAACTACTTCACGAACGCGGTCTTGATCCCTATAAAATATGGATTGAACGTTGTCGTGAGAAAAAAATCTCGCCTTGGATATCCATGAGAATGAATGATATTCACTATGTGGATCAGATTGATCATTTTTATCACAGTAATTTTTGGCGGAACAATCCTTCCTTTTGGCGAATTCCGAACGATAAAAGTGGTCATTGGATCAATCGGGCGTTGAACTATGTTTATCCGGAAGTTCAGGAACATCAAATGTCGTTTGTCCGTGAACTTTTTGAACGGTATGATTTCGATGGTTTAGAACTGGACTGGATGCGGTCTGGTTGGCATTTTACTCCGGGAAAAGAAAAAGAAGAATCTGTTATTCTAAATAGATTCATGCAAAATGTACGAAAAATTGCCCGTGAATGGGAAAAGAAACGCGGTCATACTATTTATATTGCGGTACGTACTCCGTATGATCCTGATGTTGCAACCACTCATGGTATGAATGCGTTACAATGGGCACGCGAAGGTTCTATTGATCTTGTCATTCCGACACCGTACTTTATGACAAGTGATTTTGATATTCCGGTTGAACGTTGGCGTGAACAGTTGGACGCCATCACTTCAAGTTCAGGACATTCGGCGAACATTGCGGTGGCACCAGGAATGGAACGCCACATGCAAGCTTGGCCCGGCGGAAAACAAACTCCGTGTGATTTGGCAACACTCTATGGTTTTGTCGCATCTGTCCGTTTTCGAGGTGCCCGTAATATCTATCTGTTTAACTGGATGGATAACAACAATCCCGTCGGTAAAGAAAAATATCGTACTTTATTGGAAAAGGGAGTTGATGATGATGTTGTTCTTCAATCAGTACGACGTCATCCGGTATGTTATCACGATATTATTCCAGACGTAAACAATCACGTTCAACTTCCGCAAACTCCAAATCCAGAAGCAAAATTTACCGTTCCGATTGGTCTAAAACCGGAATCAGGTAAACTTTGGTTGATTGTTGGTTTGGGTAACGGCGAAGGCGTGAAAGAAACGGTTTGCTCGGCAACATTAAACGGTACAAAAACAAATGTTACAACAGATGCCGATATTACGCCACTCAGTAAAGATGTCGCTCGGGCATTATGTTTCGATTGTCCGCTTACCGTTGCCCAAAACGATGTCAATACAATTACCGTCCGTCTCGAATCAGGAATTGCCCCGCGAATCGTCTGGGTAGAACTAAAAATAGAACCGAATAGAAAATAGTAACCTATATTTTGTATCTATTACGTAGTGATCATTTTTGTGGTAAGCGACCTTTCGGCGAAAGGTCGTTTACCTTTTAATTTTCAGCCGCAAACAATTTGACGAAAATTCCGCTGAAATATTACCCAACTTTTAACTATTCCACTGACCTTTCAGGACTTTATTGGAGAGAAGAAAACAAAACGTAGGGCGTTGCCGCTTGTTACCCCGTAGAGCGAAATGTTGTACAATATTTGTTTTAAAACGAAAATCGAATAGTCAAGTGTGATGGGTATAAACGGTGACGTTTTTATGTATTCTTGATAGCGACAACAAATTTAGCACCGCCGGTTTTTGATTGTTCATATTTTATGGAGCCGCCTAGTTGTTGCATAATCCGCCATGCTTTGGGCAGACCAAAACCAAGACCACGCCCAGCTTGACGACCTGAATAATATGGACAGAAAATTAGTGTACGAATTTCTTGTGCCACTCCGGGACCATTGTCTTCGACTGAAATCTCCCAACCGTTTTCAATGTGTTGTAATTGCAACCAAATATTACCGCCCGTCGTCTGCAGAATATCACGAGCGTTGTTACATAAAGCAGTTACGACAAGACGAAGTTGCACCGGATCAGTTTCAATATTTACAGAATCGGAATCTGTTTCAAAATACAGTTCGATACCTGATTCCCGCATTAACAGCGTTTGCTCTTTCGCCAGAGATTGCAACCACTTAACAAGATCAAACTTTTCTATTTCCGGTTTGGGCGGTCTTGCAAAATACCGAATGTCCGCAATCATTTCATAAGCCCGTTTGACCTGCGCCATAATAACCGCAAGTTGACGGCGGTATTCTGTATTTTCTATTTCCCGTAGCAACAATTGAGCATGTCCGCTGATAATTGCCAACGGATTATTAATTTCATGTCCTGCTCCGGCAGCAAATTCCGCCAATGCATCAAGTTTTTGTTGTTCTAATTCTTTATTGAAATGTTCACGGAGAAAAGCCAATTCCGCCCGAACCTGTTCTATTTCGTTCTCCTCCAATATTTTCGTATCCATAATTGTATCCATTTTGAAAAATGATCAAATTGTAATCGTTCATGTAAAGCAAGAATAATTACATTTCGAAATACGGAGTTAATTCTTCAACAATTTCCGGACAACGGTCAACAACATTATTGATTTCCCAACGGTCATCCGGTTTAACGTACAGTTCATGATAGCCTTCCGACATATAACCCTCAGACACCTTCCGAAAAAACCAATCCGGTGTTACGAGAACAGAATCTTTTTTTCCTGTAATTCGTAATCGTTTATGAATCATTTCCGTTTTTTCTTGTATCAAATTGAGAAACGGTGATTTGTTGTCGGACACGTTGTTCAGAAAACGAGCCAAATCGCTTAATCCAAACAACGCCGGAATTCGAACCGTCGCTCCCAAACCATTTGGAAATCGTACAAAAAGCGGTATCTGGACATTTTCACTGTACAAATAATTATCGGCACCAATTCTGCCGTGTTCGCCCAACGAAAAACCTCGTGTCGAAAACAACAAAAATAATGTTTCATCACCGAGTTCACCGTTTTCAAATGAATCGAGTAAACCGGCAAGTGCATGATCAAGAACGGTAACACCGCCGCTATAGGCTTCCATTACCGATTGAATTTTATCGGGATCAATTGTTGTTTCGATCCGATTTTGCTGTTTTAGATAAGGTTTTACATACGGCGGTTTTATGTACGGAATTTCAACACCGGCATAAGGAATCGGGTCATCCTCTCCGCGATGAGTTTCACGGTAAGACATTGGAAAATCCCACTGACCGCGAAAACCTTGTAAATGTGTCCAGAGAAAACAGGGTTTTGCGGATTGTTTTTGTTCCTGAAATAAATCCAATGCGGCGGCAAATCCTGTAAAAAATTGTGTTTCTTCCAAAGACTGAACCGGTTCCTGATCTTCGAATGGTTTCAGGCGATACCGTTTGTCAAACTCATTGGCTTTGGCATGAAAGAAAATATCGTTATCATCTGTTAATAAAACAGTGCGTTCTTTTTGTTTCTTAAATTGCCAAAGAGAATCGAAAATCTCTGTCAAATCCAGTTTTTCAGTATAACAACGATCAAACAATACCGATTGACTTGCCAACGTATCCAGTACTGGAGTCTGAATCCATGCGTTCCCGTAGGCACCAATCATACCACTGTGTAAACCGTCAATAGAAAGACAAAAAATATTCATAAGCAGGTTATTGTGTTACGGTAACAAAGGAAATAAACAAGTACGGATTAGAGCAGTTAAACGATTGATTGCCGATACGTTGTGAAATATCTCACGCAAAATGCGATAGAAATGTTCACTTTAAAACAATTATTAATATGTCCGCCGGACGTGTTTTACAATTGTATCAATAATTGACAACTATGACGTAATCAAACCATATATTATAAGTGAAAACTTTAGAAATAAAAGTCATTTTTAGAAAAATTTTTTGTTTGTTTAAAATTTCCCTTTTCTCCATTTATTTGAAAGTGTGATTATGGATCGGTTGATAAAATATTTGAACGTACACATCGTATTTTAAAATATTATAACATAATTGTAATTACTTTCAAGAGGTTTTTAGAAGTTCCAGAGGGTTATTGATATTACCTTATGAGGTAGGTTATACTCTCTATTACTTCAAAATTTGGATTTATAAGAGCAGACTTTTTATGTCTTTTATTTAAAATCTTGTAAATCTTGTAAATTTTGTTTATCCCGTCAAAACCGATTTATCCTGTCAAAAAGCGAAAACCGAATTTTAACGTGTGATGTGTGTTAATCCTATTGCTCTTTCGGAGCGTAAGAAAAAATATCATTTCACGTTACGTGAATATTTACAAAATCGACCGTTATTTATGAATCTATTATCAAAATGAAACGATTTTTTATTATCATTCTTTTTTTTCTAACCGTTTTAACCGGTTTTGTCCGTGCATCGGAACATGTTGTTGTCGTTTGTCCTCAAGCGTTTTACAGGTCATTGGAACCTTGGATTAACTATCGAAGTTCTCAAGGTTATACGATACATGTTCTTTTGGAACCATTTACCGTACAGAATATAAAAAACCGGATTCAGTTACTTACTGAACAGGTTTCTGTTTCGGCGGTTGTTTTGGTTGGCAAAGAGATGATTCCGTCGCCGCAAATTCCATGTCGGGTTGTTCAGCATTTTGGTAAGGAGTCTTCGCTTGCTTCTGATGATTGGTATGCCGATCTGAATAATGATGGAGTTCCTGATATGGCGGTTGGTCGGTTTGCCGCTAACACGACTACAGAACTCGATTCACAAATTCAAAAAACTATCCGTTACGAAACAGAAATCCCAACCGGAATCTGGTCTCGGCAATTTCAAATCGTTGCCGGAATTAGCCATTTTTCACCGTTACTTGACGGCGCGGTCGAATCGGCAACTCGTTATCTCCTAACAGAAACAATTCCCGAATCGTACGAAATTATGTTGTTACACGCCAATTGGAAAAGTCCGTTTTGTCCTGCTCCTGTAGATTATCAAAAGGAGTTATTTGAAACAATAAACCGAAGTCCGCTTTTTTGGACTTATTTTGGACATGGTCATCCGCAAATGCTTGACCCGTTTGTAACTCCGCTTGGTTCTCTGGTAACTCTCAGCACCAATGATTTTCCGCAACTTCATTGTCGAAAATCATTTCCTATTGCTTTTTTATTTTGTTGTTACGGTGGGGTTTTGGATCTTGAACCCTATTCACTGGCGGAAAAATTGATACAACAACCGGAAGGACCTGTTGCTGTTCTGGCGGCGTCACGAACCACAATGCCTTATGGAATGAGCGTTCTTGGTATAGAACTTTTACAGGAATACCTCAAAAAACAGAACGAATTTGTACAAAATAAAATTGTTCAAGACGAAATTATCGAACAACAAAACAATCCGTCAAACACTTCTTCAATAAACAATCAACAACCAAACAATTATTTGACATTCGGTTCGTTGCTCCGCTATGCCAAACAACAGGCGTTGCTGCCGACGAAACCAACCACAACAGAATCAATCCCGCCGGAACTGAAAAAAAACGGATCAAAAAATATCAGGCAAAATCAATCTGTTCGAAAAACTCTGGAAACAATGGCTAAAACATTTGATCCATTTCCGAAACAGCTGAATGATCAAATTGCGGATCATATTGCGATGTTCCATCTTTTCGGTGATCCGTTACTCCGGCTTCCGGTTCCTAAAAAAATCCGATTGAATTGTTTATCGCGTGTCAAAGCCGGTGAACAATTACATTTGGAAGGTTCTCTGGATAATTCATTTTCCGAACAAAATAGTACAATAAATATTGAATTGGTTCCTACTTTTTACCGTTTACCGATGATTTCTTCATTGCGAAATGAATTTCAAATTGACGAGAAAACACGCCGGTCAAATAACGAAGAATATTTCCGTTCAAATTATCGGACAGTGTTACGACATGCTGCGGTACTCTCAAACGGTTCATTTTCCCTTGATTTACCGATTCCCAAAACGTTACACGGTGAATACATTATTCGGGCTTTTTTTGTTTCAAAACAAGCATTGGCAATAGGCTGCATTTCTGTTTCCGTTTCTAACTAATACTGCAACAATAACGCAGACAGTACATCACTCCTTAAATTCAAATGTATCAATGTTAACAGTGCCGTTGATATTTACTCGTTGACGACCAGAATTAGCCCAATATTGCCGCCTCAACTCCGCGATCAAACTAACCATAAACAGGACGTTCATTATACTGTAGATGAACGCCGTCAACAAAATAAAATATGTCTTTGCCGTCCGCATTTTTACGGATTTTCTCGTAATCGTTAATCCATTTTTGTTGTTCGGCAGTGTCTGCTTTGCTAGGTTCTAATTTAGGTTTTTTATATTCAAAAAAAAGTAAAATTACTGTGAACGGTTAACGATTATTTTACGTAAACAATTATTTTGTATGAACGGTTATTTTTTGGTTTATTATTTTGATTTTATTTTTTTTGTTTTTTTCGTTCTACCCATTCTCTTAACAGGGCGACAATTCGTTTTGGTTCTACCGGCTTGGGA
>JAITBS010000609.1 GCA_031283515.1 Planctomycetaceae bacterium | reverse complement strand
TACGATAAAACTAGATTATACGTTACATAATCTATTTAAATGTACCCTTTTTTCATAAGGAGCATAACTATGAAAAAAACGACTATTTTTGCTTTTACGTTGGTAGAATTACTTGTGGTGATTGCGATTATCGGAGCGTTAATTGCGTTACTGTTACCAGCCGTTCAAGCCGCTCGTGAAGCTGCAAGAAGAATGACGTGTACAAACCACTTAAAACAAATCGGTTTGGGAATCCATAATTTCCATGATTCCCATCAGGGTGTCATTCCGATTTCTATTGGTTCTGGTGTCAGAACTAATGGAACTGTCAACGATAACGATGTACGGCGTTGTACTTGGGCTGGATTACTTTATCCATTTATAGAACAACAATCGTTATACGATCTTTTGTTGAGCAAAACAAATAATTTGAATCAAGTTACTAATGTGCCCTGGTGGTACAATTTGTCAGAAACAGAAAGAAACGCATTGGGATCTGTGGGAACTTACATTTGTCCCAGTCGGCGTGGCAACGGAGTGCATGTTACAGAAATTGATCCTTCACAAAACCACGCCAACGAGTTCTGGGGTAATTATTTTCTTGGTCCCCAAAGTGATTATGCTGCTGTTTCTGAAATGTTCAATTATAATAACATAGATACAACAGGAATTGATTTATGGATGCCAAGATATTCGAGAAATGCCAATGACCCATTTATGTTTGGACCTCTTCGGATTGCCGTATTATTGAATGACGATGCCAAAACATGGACTCCGCGAGTTTCCTTTGCTTGGTGGGCAGATGGTACAACTAACCAGTTAATTGCAGGTGAAAAACATATCAATATCAATGAATCATTGAACGTTTGTTCAGCAAATTCAACCAGTATTGTAGATTGTTCTTATCTGAACGGCGGACACAGTGGAGTTGGTCTTCCGGCGGTCCGTTCATTTACAAATAATAATGAAAATATTCCCATAAGAAGACCCAATGATCCAAGTTTGAGTGTTTCACGAGAGGCTTTTTCTTTCGGAAGTTGGCATCCAGGAATATGTCAATTTGTTATTGGTGACGGAAGTGTTCGTCCTATTAACGTTACAACAGATCCCGCAAAAATTTTAAGACTTTTGGCTCAAGTTGCAGACTCTAGAGAAGTAACATTACCATAAGACAAAGTTATTGATATTATAAAAAACTGGTAACTATTCACGGTCAATAAACAAAAAGTAGATGATCTTTCAACAAAAGATCACCTGTCTTATGAATTGCCTATCAATTGTAAATTTTATGTTAATTATTACAAAAAACTGAAAGGAACTAATATGAAAAAAATAACGACATTACTTTTGGTAATCTTTTTTTTATCATGTCTTGGTTGTTCCAATAACGTTGGAGTTAGTGGAAAGATTACTTTTCCAGATGGGACTCCTCTGACAGTCGGAACGGTTGCTTTTACAAACAGCGCAGGCTTTTTCGCTCGCGCCAGTATTCAACCGGATGGCTCATACCGAATAGGACGAATCAAGGATGGAGATGGGATTCCAAAAGGAACTTATACTATTTATATTCTTGACGCTGATTTAATTGAAAAACCTGCCTCACCTACCGATACTCCCAGATATATACCGCAAGTCAACAAGAAATATCTTAGCGAAGCTACTTCCGGTTTGTCTTGTGATGTGAAAGGTAAAACGTTGTTCAATTTTCAAGTTGAACAACCTTAATGATACCTAATAAATTGAATGAAACCATGTGCAAATACATTATTGCTACAATTTAACTATTGTCAATGAAAAAAATTCAAAACGTATCCTTATTATTTTTTTGTCTCTATTCAGTAACCGCCCCAATGGGGCAACCGGTAATAGCGTAGGACAATGCCTTACGTAAACAATCACCATTATAACAAGCCATGAAAGGGTGAAAGCAAAATCAGGAATACGGCTATTGCCATTACAGGGCATTGTTTGTTTGGAATATTTTCATAGGGCGTTGCCCTATGCTATTGCTGATTGCCCCTTCAGGGCGGTTACTGAATAATAATTACATTTTTTAACGAATTATGAAACATTTTATTACCATTTTTATTAGCATATTTTTTTCAACTTTATGTGTACTAACTTCAGAAGTTGTTCTCAGTGGAGAGATACCTCATCTTCAAAAACAAGGTGATACAGTCCGGTTGATTATTGATGGTAAACCATTTCTGATGTTGGCAGGCGAGGTTCATAATTCCAGTTCTTCGTCACTGGAATATATGTCTGCGGTTTGGTCGAAATTGAAAACACTTAACCTCAATACGGTTCTCATACCCATTTCATGGGAACAACTCGAACCGGAAGAGGGAAAATTCGATTATACTTTAGTTGATGGTTTGATCGAACAAGCACGAAAATATAATATGAAAATCGTTTTTCTTTGGTTTGGAAGTTGGAAAAACGGTGTTTCAAGTTATGTTCCTGTTTGGGTCAAACGGGATACAGTCCGTTTTCCGCGTTCACTTGGTGCAAGTAACCGAAATACAAAAGATATTCTTTCACCGCTTAGTGAAATAAATCGTAACGCTGATATAAAAGCATTTACAGCCTTGTTGCGGCGAATTGGTGAAATTGATAAAAAAGATCAAACTGTTCTTATGATCCAAATTGAAAACGAAATCGGAATCAAACCGGAATTTCGTGACCTTTCGGAAATATCTGACCAAGTCTTTGTATCTAATGTTCCAAAAGAATTAACCGACTATCTTGTTGCGCATCGGGAAAATTTACATCCTGAACTTCTCCGCCGTTGGGAAAAAACCGGTTTCAAAACAGCAGGTTCCTGGAACGAAATTTTTGGAGAATCACCAGACGCCGATGAAATTTATTCTGCTTGGTTTTATGCACGATATGTTCAAGCAATTGCCGAAGCAGGAAAACGGGAATATCCATTACCTATGTTTGTGAACGCATGGTTACCAACTCCCAATGCTCCGCCCGGTAATTATCCTTGCGGCGGACCAGTTGCTCACGTATTGGATGTTTGGCGGTGTGCCGCTCCAAGTATTGATTGTTTCGCTCCCGATATTTACTTGCCGAATTTCAAAAGTATTTGCGCCGAATTTAATCGCAACGGAAATCCCTTGTTGATTCCCGAAGCTCATCGTGGTGAAGATGCCGGCGCACGAGCTTATTGGACATTTGGTAAACATCACGGTTTGTGTTTCGCTCCGTTCGGAATTGAAAGCATGACGGACGATCACCCAATCCGTGATACCTATGCTTTGTTACAACAGGCAATACCGGTTATCGGCGCAGCACAAGGAACAAATCGAATGACAGCAGTTTTTATGCAGGATGGAACTGTTGCAGAAAATAAGGAAGAAATTCTTCAACTCGGTGATTGGAATGTGATTGTGAAATATTCGGATCGGGGATTACCGCGAAATGTTAAACCAGGCGCAATTATTATTCAGAACGCAGATGAAGAATTTTTTGTGATTGGTCAGGGTGTTGAAGTCGGGTTCGGATCACGTACATCAGGACTGCGAAATACCGGTATTCTAAGTGTGGAATCAGGATGTTTTCAAGATGGAATTTTTCGGACAGAATTACAGCTAAACGGCGATGAAACCGGAGCAAATTACCGTGCTAAAATTCCGCCTAATCCGAGTAATAGTTTTTTCGACCCGACAAAACCTCGTATTCTTCGTATCCGAATTTATCGTTTTAATTAATTTTTGTCTCTGTAATTCAATACAATCTCAACAATTCCGTTAATATTAGTGTTTTAAATTTAAGAAAAATATCATGTTAGTATTTTACAAGTATTTGTATTTGATATGTTTTTTGTTTCTGACGTTTGTTCCAACGTTTTCGTTGTTCGGCGGAGAACATTCGAAAAACGTATCGATTATTGGAACAGTGTTGCCGCCGGTCATGCTCCAGTTACTGGAACACGCCGGATATCATGTTGATTCCAATACCAATAACGCATCACTCCTTTTTGTCAGCGGACGTCTAGATGACAAAAATATAACAAAAACAATTCTTGAAGCCGTTCAACATAGCCAAACCGTTGTGATTGATATTCATACCGCAACACAATTATCGCCGGAATTAAATCTTGTACTGCCTTTCAATGACTGGTCTATCAAAGAACAACATCTTGGACGTAATCATATTGCTCTTGATTTCAAAGAACCGGTTGCTTTTGAAAATACATACGATTTGCATTTGCCCGGAGCATCCATTGAAAATAGTCAACATCGATATCTTTACCGTGATTACGAAAAACCACTCAATAATTCCGACTGGCGGATTTGCGCATCAACCCGTAACGGAATGCCAATTCTAATCGCCGGACGTACCGGAAACACTAAAATTTACGTTTTAGGCGGACGTTGGAATGATCCGGCTTTAATCAATTCATCAGGTGCGGAATCGTTTTTTAAAACAATTATCGACGATATTGTACAACCTCTTGCCGCTGCATCGGAACTTTCCGAAATGATTGAACTCTCAATACCGGAATTTCAACCGGATGGTTTGTATATTCGTGCCAAAAATACGATAACAAAACCTGTCCGTTTTGTGTTGAGTTATCAGATTACCAATTGGGAACGGGAAATTCTCAACGTTGAAACATTGGAAATAGAATTAAAACCGGAAGAGATAAAAACAATTTCGTTACGTGAACGCGGAGTATTCAAGGGAAATTCGGATATTACCGAACTCGGCAGCCGGCTTCCTTATCGCCGTATTCGTGCCGGTGTTTTAAGCCGAAACCGGTTATCTGTAAAAAATGAAATCCGTCAAAATGTTCTCGTTGCTTCACCTGTTTCAATATCGTTGGTTGAAAACGGTAACAGTTGGTATGATGAAGCGTATTACGAAGAAATCGATAACGGTGCGGATGGAACTGTCGGCAAACGTTTTATCCAGCCGACAGAAACTCCATTGGAATTGACGATTCAAGTAAATAATCGTTTTGTTAATATCGCTCCTTTAGCGGAACCGCATGACGAAAAAACACCAGACAATCCAACCATCGAAGGATTAAACGATCTTTCCTACTCACGCGCCAATGTACGTCAAGAAGGTAAAATGCAAGGCGGTTGGTGTGGTGGTTTGTTACCGGAACAAAATGTTTCGCTTATGTGGTCTGACTCTGTTTTTGTTTCGGGAATTGGTATGGAGGTTTACGGTCAGGAACGTCTGGAAGACCGAACTCAACCGAAAAATCTGATTTTGAAAACAGAAAATCAGACACTGCTTCAACAAGAGGATCTCGTGTACACCGCAAACGGAAGCCGGATGTTTGCACGTTATTTCAAAACGTTTCCAACTGCAACAGTAAAAAAACTTGAAATGACCATGACAAAATTTCATCCTCAAGGAGTGGGAAGAATTAATCTTGGACCGACAAATTGTTCCATAAAAGAGTTGGAAATTTACGGTTGGGCAGTTGAAGATACTACCGCGACAGACGGCGAACTGGAATTAACGCTTTATGATAATGTTACCGGAAAATCGACTTTATTGAAAAAGGAAAAACTACAAGTTCCCGCCGGTTCACGAAAAGAGATTTCCGTTCAAATTCCGGCGTATTCCCGATTCGGATTGGTTCGTTACGATATTGTTTATCGTCAGAACGGTGAAACGCTTGCCAAAACACAATACGATATTTTATATCTTCCATCGGGTCATCAGAAGATTGTGAACAAAAAATCATTATATGATTGGGAAGTTGGCTTGCTTTGTACTCCGGGTTGGGTTCAAAACGATGATTTTGGTCTTGGAATGTCTGATTGGACACAAGGTTGGGGCGGAGTTCATGATAAAATCTGGGCACTTGTTCACGGCGTTATGGAAACAGATTACCGTACAGTTGATCAACCGGCACGGATGTTGACAACGAATACACGAAATTCTCATTACACTAATCCATGGCGTTATCTTCCGGATGGTTCTTACGGTTGGGACTTGATGATTCGGGGACTTCTGAAAAAAGCGGAAACGCGGAAAGTGAAACGATTATGGTTGATTGGTTCGGATCGCTGGAATGGAATTCCGATTGGTCATACGTTTGGTTGGGACATGTTTGTTCGGTTTGACCGATTTCTCCGTGATCAGGGCGGTGAAGGTCTCAAAGCCCGAAGCCGTCAAGGAATTAGTAACGAAATTATGACACGGTATGCCGATCAGTGGCAACAGTGGAATCTGGAAGAATACGCGAAAAAAATTACCGAGACAAAAAATCTGTTCGCCGAACACGGAATTCAATGGATGTTTGAGACACACGGTTCTTTCCCTTTTTCCGGAGGTGAAATCGGCGACCGTTTGGGAGAAACTCATGCCGGAGTTGGTACGGATCTTTTTTGGGAATTACGCCGCCAAGACCTTTATTGGAGTCTTGCGACACGATTCGCTGTTGTTGCTGCCAATCCGAACCTTTCCAGCGGAATGTACAAACAATGGGGTTGGGTCAATTCGGAATCCAATAAATTTTGGTTTGCGAACAATGCTTCTGTAGAACCTGCACGGCGGCAATGGTATGGAACTTATTTCATGGGACGCGTCAACTCTGCGGGAAAATTCTTACCGTATCATGTATTGGGTTACAGTTTACAAGGCGGAGTTTCCACAAAATTTTATCAACACGAAATCGAAAATTCGTTACGTACATTTAACTTCACCCGTTTTATCCGTCCGGAACAACCAGCCGGTTATGGTTTTATTGTTTCATGGGATTCCCATCTTCGCCGTATGACCGCACAAGGCGGCTCAATGGGATTCGGTCTTTACGCAACCGGCGGTGAAAAAAATCAACTCGATTACCGTATGGGAAAACTTTATGAAACGTTAATTAAAAACGGATTACCTATTGGGTTTATCAGTTCCAGTTATGCTGTCCGAAATTGGAAGGGAACAAACCCGTTGGTTCTGCTGGACGCCGCCGATTGGCAGGGAACGGAGTTGGAAACTGTTACAAAACTTTGGATGTCGGGAACACCTATTATTGGATTCGGCGGTCTCGATCAAAGTCCGGCGGCGTTGAAATTCTGGATAGACGGAAGCGAAAAACACAAAGCAGGAACACTAGAATTTTTTGTGCGAAAAAATTCCAATGGAACGCCGCTAATCTATTGTCCGTTTGACAACAACCAATTATCCGCTACAGATATTCCTGTCCTGATAACTGTTTTGATGAATCTATGCAGATTAACAGTAACAACAACTCCTCAACTGATTGTAAATCCATTTATTAATAATGAGGCACTGTTTCTTGGGCTTGGAACACTTTCGGATCAAAATGTTACGGCGAAAATACATATCGATCCCGGTCAATGGAATCCGAAGTTAAAAGGAACAAACGTAAAGGTTATTGATTTGGAACGTTTTCAGAATATCCCGCCGGATACGGATGGATGTTACACATTTCCATTACAAGCGGTTTCCGGAAAAATGTTACTGATAATAAAAGGAGAGTAATAAAAATGAAAAATTATCGGATGATTTTAACGATATTATTTATTGTTCTATATTTTGGAACGATTGTTGTTGCACAGGAGCGTCTGATTCTTCTTGCTGTTTCGGAAAAAGCGGATCCGGCAATTAAAAAAGCGGCAATGAGTCTTATGAATTGTCCTATTTTTACTGCATTGCAAGCGTGCGGCGGTGCGGCGGATGCTCAACCTGTTTTAACGAATAGTGAAACACTTTTATCGGATACGTCATTTCAACAAGCTGCGTACAATAATTTGGTGATTATTGGTTTACCGGAACAAGATATATTACTTCAGAAATGTTGGGGACATCAGCTTGGTCTTCGTTCCGGTGAAATTGACGTATTGGGTTACGGAAAATGGAGAGGAGATTTTGGAATAATCGAATCTGATCGAAATCCATTTCTTTATTCGCATCGGGTCAAGGATCATCCGTATTCAACGAACATTATTAAGATTTCAGGAACATCTATTGCCGGTGTTATTCAGGCGGTTGAGGCATTCCGAACTGGTTTACTGAACGGAATTGTTCCTGCGGGACAGGGACAACTTGTTGAAACATCTATTCTTGACCGAAAGCCTGATTTTGTTATTCCGCCGCCATTTCCCAATGAACTTGGTGAATTTTACCGGATTGGCTGGACTCAACCGAATGAGATAGAATATCGTGCCTATATTGATCTGGCGGGTTATCAACCGGAAAGAATTTGGCGGATAAAATATGTGAAACCAAAAGTATTTGACAATGTGTCCGGTGAAAGTTGGGTCAATGGTCTCCATCGTTTATCGTATGGCAATGCGGTAACGGTTGCAGTATTTGTTTCAACGGATGAGGCGAAAAAAACATGGAATGCACTTGGTCAATCCAATGGAGCCAAACTGGAAACGCTAGACTCATTTGTTTGTTATCGGTTTGAACAGCCAACAGATGAAGCATTTGACAAAAGTTACGGAGATATCCGATATTTTGTTCTGAAAAATCATTTGATTGCTGTTTCGCTTCCTCAACACCAAACATTATTACTGTTGAAAGATTACGAACCTACGGTTATATCGGCGTACTCACCGACATGTCCCTGTTTACGGACAGTAATTGAAAACACAAAACCTGTTGTCATTACGAATCAACCGTTGTGACCGTGGGTTTATTGTATTGTATTATTTAAAACCTTTCGGCGAAAGGTCGCCTACCTTTCAGTTGACTTGCAGCTCTAGCAATCTGACTCGAACTGCTGATCATTAGAGCCTAATTTTAGAGAGTTTCCGATCCGTAGGTTGCGTTGCGTTTGACCTACGGTTAGGAAAATGACGCCTTTGCGGGGTGAAAATGGAA
>JAITBS010000584.1 GCA_031283515.1 Planctomycetaceae bacterium | reverse complement strand
TTCAAATAATAATTCCACTGAATATATTACGATTGCTTATATTTTGAGTATTTATGTTGGTGTTCTCCTAAAAAGGTTATCGAATATTGGGAGAATCTTGTATTTGCTGTAGGAGGTGTGGTACAATAACCGCTCACTGATTACGACTCGGTATTAATTAGGTACAATGTTTTGCATTGAATAAGAAATAACTCGTTACACAACATTTTGATATTTGTTTTGATACTATGAAAATATTACGTTTGATATTGTTTTTCTTTATGGTATGTGTTTGTCTTCCATTGGAGTTATCGGCTCAAGTTGGGAAACAGAGTTCTGCGAAAGCCGGTTACGTTTATCCTGCCGGCGGTCAATGCGGTACGACATTTGAGATATGGGTTGTCGGGCGGAATCTGATCCGAACAATTGATGCGGCATTTTCCGGTAACGGAATTTCAGCAAAGGTTATTGACACCATGTACACCTTTCGGAATCTCGATCAGCGTGACCGGTACAATATTCGCAACAGAATTAATGAAATTGCCGCTCGGCATGTTTCCGAGTCGCCGGAAGGTAAGTTCATGAAAAACTTGATCGAAAAGTTACCGAAAGTCGCCAAACCGCCTGATCCGACGGAAGAAATTGAAGCGGTTCCTTTTGTTTGGCCTCGTCATGTTATGTTGCGAAAAATAGCCGAACCGGATGTTTTTGTACCGTTTGACGAGGTTTGTGAAATAATTTATTTCACTTACGGACCAGGAATGTGGCGGCGTCCGCCGGATATTCTGATGGATGTTGTTCTTCTTGAAGTTACAATTGCTCCCAACGCCGAACTGGGGAATCGTGAGTTACGGCTTGTAACGATGTCTGGTCTTTCGACGCCGTTGTATTTTCAGGTTGGGGTTCATCCCGAATTCAAAGAACGCGAACCCAATAGTATGGACACAAACGGTGTTGCCGGTTTCATGCGGGAACTTCCACCGCCCATATATGAAACACCGGTTGTTCTCAACGGTCAAATCTTGCATTCTGATATTGACCGTTTTCAATTTCGTGCCAAAAAAGGTGAAACATTGGTTCTTCACGCCCAAGCCCGTCAGTTAATGCCTTATCTTGCGGATGCGGTTCCCGGTTGGTTCGAGGCAGTGATCACGGTTTACGATGCCAACGAAAAAGAATTAGCGTACGCGGATTGTTACCGTTTTGATGCGGATCCGTTGCTGGTGTTCACGCCGCCGGAAGACGGAGTTTATACGGTGGAGATTCGCGATTCGGTTTTTCGTGGTCGTGAAGATTTTGTTTACCGGCTCACAATTGCTCCGTCTCCGGTTGTTGAAAGCGTTTTCCCGCTTGGGCTTAAACAAGGTACTTCAGCAACACTAAAACTGGAAGGTAAAAATCTTGCCGTCAACAAAATTCAAGTCAATGCAACACCGGAAAATGCAACACTGGAAAACGCAACGTCAGAAAATGTAACTTCGGAAACAGAACAGCATTTTTGTACAATAACAAAAATCGGGAATCAATGGTTACCGTTACCGATTCAGTATGAAGTTGATTTGTTGCCGGAAACTTTTGAATCTGGAAACAATAATTCCGCCGCTGCGGCACAACCGGTTGCAATGCCTATTATCATCAACGGCAAAATTTCCAAGTCGGGCGAATATGATTTTTACCGGTTTGCGGGAAATGAAGGAGTTTCTGTTACAATAGAAGTAACAGCACGTCGTCTTAATTCACCGCTTGATTCACGAATTACGTTGTTTGATGCGTCGGGCAAACTGCTTGCCGAAAACGACGATGGAAAAACGGTGGACGAAAAATACATGTCGCCTATTTTCGGAACACGAACTCACAATGCTGATTCCAAAATTACTTTGACCTTACCCAACACTTCACCGTTTATTCTTCGGATTGGCGATGCGACACGGAATGGAGGAAACGCTTATACTTATCGGTTACGGATTTCGAAGCCGCGACCGGAATTTGATGTTTACATAACACCGTCCGCACTGACTTTTTTTGCCGGAAATAACGAACCGATTCGGTTTTATGTTGACCGCAAAGAAGGGGAAGATACACCAATCGAATTACGAATTGTTGGTGATGCGCAAGGATTTCAACTTGACGGCGGACTGATTCCAGCCGACAAAAATTCTGTTACCGCAGCATTAACGACTCCCAAAGAACCGCAAAACAAAGCAATCAAACTTCAATTTGAAGCAATTGCCGTTTCCAATGGACAAACGTTTCGTTATCCGGTTTATGCGGTTGATGATATGGAGCAGGCATTTTTGTACCATCATCGTGTTCCGGCAAGTCATTTTTGGGTATTGTTGCTTCAGAATCCTCGCAATAAATAACGTTTCAAATACATTACAAAAACAATATTAACAATTCAACAAGTTCCAATGGTTAATTTTATGTTACGAAATACAGTAATAAAATACGTAGTGATTTCTATTTTTCAGTTTATGTTTTTTGGTTTGAACGGGCTTTATGCGGCGAACTATGGTAAAATCTCTATTCAGGAGATTCCGATGACCTCTGATGCCGGAACGACGACGAGTTACGGTTATTTGGAATACCGTTTTCGTGTTACGAATAAAGACACGAAAGCCCATACGGTTGGTCTTGAAATACCGAAAAACAGTTTTGTTCGCGGTCAAACATTGAGCCGGTCAACCAACAGTATTACGGTTCCGCCGCAATCGACAGCGGTTCTCCGTTTGCTCCAGCCGCCGTTTCCGATAAACGGCAGCGATGAAGCCCAAGTTATTATTGACGGGCGTTATCAACATGATTCGACTCCGTTTCGGAAAATCTCCAATCATGGCAATTCTTATTTTTCTCACAAAATTGCTAACATTCTTTCCAGTAATGACGTACCGGGTGATTTACGTAATTTATTTCAGAATGGAATTCCGCCGGAAAAAACCGAAACACCTGAAAATGAAACGAAAACAGAGTCGGCGGTACAACCTGCGATTCATTATAGTGGAAGCACGACTCACGCACCGGAACTCATGCCGTGGGTTTCTAATGTTCCGGTGGAAGAATGGAGTGATTATTGGCTTGCTTACACTCGGTTTGATGCGGTTCTTCTGACCGGTTCCGAATGGAACGAAATTCAGGAACATCACGCCGGAATTTTTGATGCGTTAAAAAAATATACTGAAACCGGCGGAATACTTGGTATTGTCGGAACCAATGCGAACATTCCCAAAGAATGGTTGCCCGCCGAAAATTCCGTGCAAAATTCCGTGCAAAATCCAACACACGATTCAGTACAAAAATATCATGCACTTCTTGGACTTGTTTATGTGTTTGACAAAAATACTGATACGATAAAACCGGCAATTGAACCGTTTCGGCAGACTGTTTTGTCCCAGACCACACTTTGGCGCGACGCAACCACTGGACAACAACGAGCAATAACTTCATTACTTTCATCGCTTCCGGTGGTTGCAGATTATGGTATCAATATAAAGCTGATTATGATTTTGATTATTGTTTTTGCAGTGTTCATTGGTCCGGTCAATATTTATATTTTGAGTCTGATTAAACGAAGAATCTGGTTAATATGGGCAGTTCCGCTCACGTCATTGATTGCCAGTGTTTTGGTGCTTGGTGTTAGTTTTTTCCAGGAAGGTTTTTTGCGGCAGTCAAGTTCCGCAACATACACGATTTTGGATCAACGGCAAGAAGAAGCGATTACATTGGGTTTTATTGGTTTTTATTCAACCTTAACACCGCATGGTATCATGTTCGCACCGGAAACTGAAGCAACCGCTTGTCTGGAACGCGGTTACGATAACAAAAAATCGTTGGAAATTCATCTCACGTCCGGCGGTAATCAATTTTTGACACACGGTTGGATAAATGCACGTATTCCTGCTTACTTTACCATTCGCAAAGCGCAATCGCAACGAAAAGAGCGAATCACTTTTGATTGGACAACGGATTCACCGAGTGCAACCAATGGACTTGGAATTGATATTAAGGAGTTGAGTGTTTGTTCGCCGACCGGTGAATTATTGACTGCCGGTAACATTAAAGCCGGTGAAAAAGTTTCATTAAAAGCTCCTGTTACAAAAGAAAACTTAATTATTTCAGAAACACATTCGAAAACCTCGGCGTTCAATGAATTACGGGATGCGTATTCGAAGATAATTCCAAACGGTACTGTAACTGTATTCTTTCCGGCAAACCGGCTTCCTACTGGTACTTATCTTGTGGAGGCGGATGTTTGGAACCCGTTTGTGGAAGAGGGCATTGACCAAACAACCCCGTATCAAAATAATACAATTATTTTCGGACTTTTTGAATAATACTCTTTGAGTAATACCAATAAAAAATGTACGTTAAAATCTGTGGTATGACAACACCGGAATCTGCACAACAATGTTTGGAAGTTGGGGCAGACATGATTGGGTTGATTTTTTATCCGCCGAGTCCGCGGCATGTTGATGTTCCGAAAATTCGTGAGATTCTGGATGCTGCGGAGCCGTTTCGTAAATATGGACGTCAAACGGTTCTGGTTGTTGTTGATTCTCTGCCGGACGAAATAGATTCACGTATTGATTTTGTCCAATTACATGGTTCTGCTTCCGGTGAATTTTCGGCAAAACGAATCCAGGTTATCAAAAACCGTCAGACATGTAACCGGTTGCTCAATGAATTTGCAACAAAAACAGAGGATGATTGTTTTTATCTTCTTGAGATGTCGCATGGATTTTTACCCGGCGGTAATGGTGTAGGCTGGAATTGGTCGGAAGCAAGGGAATTTTGCGAACGATTTCCAACTTTTCTTGCCGGCGGCATTACACCGGAAAACGTACTTGATGTTATTGTTCAGGCGAACCCCTATGGGATTGATGTTTCCAGCGGTGTTGAATCTTCGCCGGGTGTTAAAGATTTTAATAAGGTACAACAATTAATCGAAAAAATCGTTAATCATGAAAACAGAATGGGAAAAAGAACATTTTAAAGCACTGAAAGTGTTTCGCAAACTTGGCAACTTGCCTCAAAACAACTCCTTGCCAAAAAATAATACAATAATACTAGATAAATGGGGA
>JAITBS010000578.1 GCA_031283515.1 Planctomycetaceae bacterium | reverse complement strand
ATTGTAAGTAAGACTACACAACTCTTTATTTTTCAAACACTTACACGATTTGTCAGTCTTAAAGTTAGTCTTAAATCAGTCTTAAAAAGATTTGTTTGTGGTGTTTTCGGCATCATTTGAATATTCTGTAAAAAGATGCCATTTGATTGATTTAGACCAGCCGGTTTTTTTGATAAGTTTTTTTTCCCTCATTTTCGTCAACAAATTACCTATTTTATTTATTTTTTGCTCTTTATTTAATACTTCGGGCAGTTTACTACTTAGGAGTCGGTTGATTTCTTCTCGAGTAAGAGAGCCATGTTGTTTGAGAGCTTCAAGAAGTAAATCACAATAGTATTTTAAATCAAAACCGCGTAATTTCGTATATTCTGGTTTTTGATCTACTTTTTGCGCAATTTCTTTTGCGATATGGTAATTAGGACGTCTTCCTTCAATAAGTTTTTTTATATGGAGGTATTTTTCTTCTTCATTTGTCAGGTATTTCTTTTTTTGAATTTTGTCGAGAAGTATAATATCAGCAAGACTCAAGTTGGGATTTTGAGCTAACATTTGGGCATAATTTAAATCGAGAACCTTTCCGGTAATTGTTACCTGAACACGATCCTGTGTCAAATCGTACTCAGGCATTGGAAAAAAGCGATCTCGTTGATGTTCAAAAATCTGTCTAATACCGCCGCCGCGTGTTTCAATCATTTTTAAGTTATACATTGCCGTTACGAGAAACGGATTTCGATAATATTCTTCCGGTGCATTCTGCAAAACAACTTTTTCCGGCGATTCAGGAAGAAAACGACCACGATTAGAAAA
Organism: Planctomycetaceae bacterium; assembly: GCA_031283515.1. Lineage (GTDB taxonomy): Bacteria > Planctomycetota > Planctomycetia > Pirellulales > Thermoguttaceae > WRKP01. The sequence continues at coordinate 6,188 of JAITBS010000578.1, read as the reverse complement.
AATTAATTGATCATCCATTTCAATAACGTTGATAAATGTTCCGAACTGATAATTTTGATGAGCAATACAGTTGTTAATTGCTTCTCGAATCACAAACGGTTCGTATGTATCTACTTCTTGCGGAGAAAGTGTTTTGCTTCCAATTGAAATGTAACGGTATTTGATGTTTCGGATTTTTGCATAAATTTTATCAACAGCTAAAAGTAAAGGGCATGTTTCGATGTGAAAATCACGATCTTTTCCATTACCGTTTTTCAAAATCCAACGAATTTTTGCAGTTGCCGGACTTAAAAAGTGTTCTGATTCTGCTTTTCCGAGAAGAATAATAGCGGTTCGTGTAATTTTTCCTTTAATTGTTACTTTTGCTTTATTTAAAAAGGTTATGTCATCCCAATGATTTATTTCTGTTTCAAACCCGCTATTTCGGACTTTAAAGTTACTTCGTGCTATTTGAATTGCTTCCGAATCAAGATCATCAAGAGTTGCGTTTGAGACGATTTCTTTACTCCAATCACTGATTGATGTACGGATACGTTCAATTTCATCAATGTTTAAAGGGCATAACGATTCTCCATCACGGGCATAGTAATGTCCACCAAATGCTGTAGGAACTCCATTAGATGCCGCAGGAATTTCAAACAAAATAACTCGCCCTTTGGGCGTTTTAATTTCATGAATTTCGATGAAAGTAATTCGATTTGTTGTTTGATTCGCAATTTCATGTTTCAAAGATTGTAAATCCTGTGGTTTAATACGATAATCCGTACCAACAATTTGATGTGTTGTATCCTCAACGCCAAATACAAGCCAAGCCGATTGGCATTTTTTAAGACAGGCTTCGTTGGAAAGTGCAGAAAAATAACGTCCCAATTTTCTAAAATCGAAATCGTGTGATGCCTGTTTGAATTCAACAATTTCCGTTTCAAAAGGTATTTGTAGTAATTGATTAAGTTTATCGATCATATCTATCATTTATGATATTTCAGTGTTTTTTCTGATTATTTCCTAATTTTTGGGACGAAAAATCACCTGCATTTTGATTTCTATTTGTGAACGAATTTACGAAAATTTCTTTAGAAATATTACACATTGGATTTTGCTGATAGATATTACCGAGTATGTTTTTGCTTGTAATTCCTATAAATTTCGTTTATTCCGTCAAAAAACGAAAATCGTAATGAGTAGAATGTACATTATGAATAGATTCTGAATTAAGTAATTTATTCTAACAATTCTCTTGCGGTTTTGGCGTCTGTAACGAGGTGAGTCCAGAGGCGTAGATTTTCGTTAGCGATGAGCGGTTGGAGGGCATGTTTTTTGGATGCGCCGCATTCACCGCAGGGACCGGCAACCAGAACAACAAATTTGCCGTTATGAGGATTTTTGGCTAATTCGACCAATTCATCGAGTTCGAACAATGTTACAGCGCGAACCGGAGAAATATCGGTCAAGGGACCATTGACCGAATACGGGCGAAACTGGACATCCCCAACCCAACCGGCATTCCGCATTTTTTCCAACAAATTAGGCGGTAAGAGTTTTTGATCGACCAAGTGAGTTAAATACTGAACTAAAAGACCGTGTTCATGATCGGCGGCGGCTAATGATGTAACGATGATATCGATATCATTTTTTTGTTCAAATGAGAAGCGGATTCCGGGATTATTTTTGAGGTTTTCGTAGTCATCGTGGTCAACGACGGTTGCAGAAAAGAGGGCGACATATTTGATATTTGTCAGGGACGGATCGAAATAGGTGAAATAAGTTGAAGGAGCTTTGTGTGGTTCATGCGGGAGGAAACCTCCGGACGAAATGGCGTGTAGAACAAGTTGCGGAACATCTTCGCCGGCATGAATTTTTGTTGCGAGTCGTTTGGCGACAAGCATTGCGGCGTAACCGGCACCCATTCCGAGATGAACGGCTTGTAATTTGGGATTATTGGGATATTTTTCTTTTTTTTCTTTCCAAACGCGGTCAATGAGACTGACAATTAAATCGGCTGCGGCAGATGTAACATGTTTAGCTGCCGAATCGCCGCGAACATTAACAACAGTGATTTCACCCGGATAATTTTCCAGAGCATAAAATTCTTCCAGATGTTTTTTCAGATTTTGTTCGGTTGGGGGTTGTAGCAGGAGAAAACCGCGGTGACAGGCTTCCCAAAAAAGGGGATAAATTTTTTCTCGTGTGATATCTGCTCGATTTTTTTCTTTTTGTATCCATTCGGCAACCGAAGCAGCGGCACCTCGTTGACGTTCTTCACCTTCTGATGTTTGTGCGGATTTTCCTAACTGAAAAAAATAACGATCACAAACTGCAAAAATAAGTTCATCTGATTCTTGTGAAGCATGCCAACGTGCTGACTTCACTTTTGGCTTTTTTTTTCCCATAATTTTCATAATTCTAAAGTGTATGCCAAAACAATTTCAACAATTGTGGAAATTATAACAACAGTAAAGCCACAAAGGAAGTAACCGTTTACGAAAAAATTGCTTTCTATGAATTTCCTAGTGTTCACCTGTTGTTTGGTAACTTAGCAAATTTTTACCGACACACGTCATATTGAGAGTGTTGATGCTCCGATCAGTTGTCCCGATGAACACCAAGCAGATGGGATTAACAAGCAAATGGGATTAATCAGATTGTTGGAAAAGTCTCTACAAAAATGATAATCAGGATATTGGTGGTTATGGTTTCGGTTGTCCTCATCAGGAAGTGTGTAAAAAATAAAAATTCCACTGAATAATTACAAAAATCAATACTAACAATGCGAAGTGTACTCTATTAACCGAATGCTTTTACTATTATTTATTTTGTTTCATAAAATTATTTTGGTTCTCTTGGTTTATTGGTTGTCTGATCCCAATAAGGCGACAAACGGCGTAATCGTGCAACAATTTCCGGGAATTTATCAAGAACAAAATCAATTTCATTTTCTGTTGTGTACCGGCTCAAACTGAATCGGACAGAACCATGTTTTGCCGTAAAAGGAACTCCCATTGCCGTTAAAACATGCGAAGGTTCCAGCGAACCTGAAGTACACGCAGAACCGCTCGATGCACAAATTCCAAGAGCACTCAATTGATACAAAATTCCCTCGCCCTCAATGTAATGAACAGCAATATTAAGCGTGTTCGGCATTCGTTCCGCACCGAAACCGTTGACTTCGACGTTGGGAATTTTTTGTATAATTCCGTTTTCCAATTTGTTTCGTAAATATTCCATACGTTTATAGTCGGTGTCATGAGTTTCGGCGGCGCAGGCGATTGCTTTCGCCATTCCGATGATATACGGAACATTTTCCGTACCGCCGCGCCGTCCCGATTCTTGATGTCCGCCGATCAGAAACGTCCGGCATCGGGTTCCGCGCCGGAGATACAAACCTCCAACTCCTTTAGGAGTATGAAATTTATGTCCCGAAAATGCTAACATGTCAACATGACGGAAATTACTGTTCAATCCGATAGGAAGTTTGGTCATTGACTGAGTCGCATCACAAAGGAACAGAATAGACGGGTCGGTTTCTTTGACCACCCGCGAAATTCGTTCAATCGGAAACACCACTCCTGTTTCGTTATTCGCGTGCATAACCGCAACAAGCAGCGTATCACTCCGTAATTCCCGTACAAATTCACCGAGATTCAGATTCCCTTGCCGGTCAACACCAATAAACGAAACATCAAATCCTTCCCGTTGTAATTCTTTTCCGACTTCGAGAACGGCGGGATGTTCTACGGCGGTGGTGATCAGATGCCGTCGTTCAGGATTGGCACGGATTGCGCCGAAAATTGCTGCGTTGAGACTTTCTGTTGCGCAGGAAGTAAAAAGCAGTTCCGAAGTGTGCGACGCACCAAGAGATTGAGTAATCAATTCACGGGCAGATTCAACTGCATGTTTAACCGGTTTGGCGGCATCATACATCGAACTCGGATTAAAATATTCGTCACTGAAAAACGGAGTCATTGCCTCCCGAACTTCCGGTGCCACCGCTGTCGTTGCATTATTGTCAAGATAAATCATCTTTTTAGTTAATAGTTATGAGTGAATAGTTGATAGTTAATAGTTAACTAACGGTTAATAGTGGCGCAAATACATTATTACCATTACAGAATTACTCCGCATGTGACACTATTCACAATTCACTATCAACTACAACTGATTACGGTTAAATTCAGTAGTCCAATGTTCGAGTTGGTAAGACAATTCGTCGGTCAATAATGACTCGTCCAGCCGCCAAACCCAATTTCCTTCGGCATGACCGGGAAAATTCATTCGGGCTTCGGCTGGAAGCTGCAGCAAATCCTGCATGGGAAAAATGGCAACATTACCCGGTGAACTCATGACTTTTCGGATAATTGCTTCAATAATTGTCCGGCGGTTAAGCGAAGAACCGGATGGAACAAACGGTTTGAGCATTTCCATAAGGAATTTCAAATCCCAAAACGGTTCCGGTTTTCTACGGTCAGCAAGAACTTCGTCGAACCATGCGGCTAACGTATTGGTATCATGTGTTCCGGTACAGACCAGCGAATTTTCTTTCCATTCTGCGGTGGCGTCGGTGTTTCGCCGGAAGTCAAAATGAAACTGGAACACGTTAATTCCCGGAAATCCGTAGTGATCGCGCAATTGGTGAACACCGGGATTCATCACTCCTAAATCTTCGGCAATTAGTTGAGCGTTGGGAAATTCGCGTAAAATTGTGTCGAAAAAATCATAGGCTGGTCCCGGAACCCAATAACCGGTATCATTGGGATCAGGTTGAGGAGTCATACTAAAATAGTTATAAAAACCGATAAAATGATCAAGCCGAATTGCGTCGAACCGTTGCAAGGAGTTTCCGATACGAAAAGACCACCATGCGTAATTTTCCGTTTTGTGAACATCCCAATCGTAAAGCGGAGCGTTCCATCGTTGCCCGTCGGGATTGAAACTATCGGCGGGAACTCCGGCAACTCGGTTCATGTGTCCATGTTCATCCAGTTGAAAAAGCCGCGGTTCCGACCAGGTGTCAACACTATTTTTTGAGACGTAAATAGGAATATCACCGATTAAACTGATACCAAGATTCCGGCAATAATGATGAAATTCATTCCATTGGACGGTAAATAAAAGTTGTAGAAATGTTTGAAAGAGGATTGATTCTTCGAGTTCGGGATAGATTTTCCGCAGGGCTTCCTGATCGGCATTTCGCAGTGCTTTGTCGTGCCAGCATGTCCAATCGAAGGTTCCAAATTTTTCACTTAAAGCACAGAACAAGGCATGGGGACCGATCCAGGGATTTTCATCGACGAACTTATCAAAAATCTTATGATATTTGGTGCTAACTGATGAGCGGCGAAACCGGTTGAATGCTTTTTTTAGCTGTTGTATTCGAATTTCACGGGCGACATGAAAAACGGTTCTGCTTTTTGGTGCGGACGGAATTGAAACAACTTCATCCGGTTCAAGCAATCCGGTCTGTACCAAATCTTCTAAATCAATATAAATTGGGTCACCGGCAAAGGTTGAGACGCTTGCGTAGGGCGAAAAGCAATCATCAATTGGATTAACTGGCAGGAGTTGCCAGATTTTCTGGCCGGAGCGGTTCAAAAAATCGGCAAATCGTCGGGAACCTTCACCGAGATCGCCGCAAAAGGAACTGCCGAAAAGCGAGGAAAGTGGCATCAAAACGCCGCTGATACGTTGTTTTAAATCCATTGATCCATCTGGTAAATTTGAAATTTCAGGGAGTTTTTTATTTTCGCTAAAAATAACAAATTGTCAAGATGGAATAAGTTAATATGGAATAAGTTAATAGTGTCTCAAGCGGAATTATTGTTGTTTCGGCTGTACTCCGCCTGCGACAGAACCTCATTTTCACCTAATTCAACAAACAAAACAACCTCAGTAGCAAAAAGAGAATATAAACAACAACCTCATTACCTCATTGTTCCCTTTAATGTAATATATCAGTGGAATTTTTTTTGAATTGGTTTACTGTTGGAAATTAAAAGGTAGGCAACTAACAGGTAGGCGACCTTTCGCCGAAGGGTTTTAAATAATACAATACAATAAATCCACGGTCGCAACGGTTGGGCTTAGTATCATGTTGTACGCAGTGAGTCCTTCATTTCCGTCCGTCAACAGGGGCAAGTCGGCAAGTACATCACGGCGTTTCGGAAAACACCGCCTACCGGATGTTTACCAAC
>JAITBS010000577.1 GCA_031283515.1 Planctomycetaceae bacterium | reverse complement strand
GCATGCAGTGGTAATCCTGGACCAGGCGGTTGGGGATTTATCCTGCGGCACCCCAAAAGCGGTAAGGAAATAGAACGTTCCGGCGGTGAAGCAATAACAACAAATAATCGAATGGAAATGCTCGCCGTCATCGAAGGTCTCAAAGCACTTACAAGACCAACCCATGTTGAATTAGTCAGCGATTCAAAATATGTTCTTCAGGGACTTAAAGACTGGATGCCGCGCTGGAAAGCAAACGGCTGGAAACGGGAAACTCGTAAAACTACCGCCCCACTCAAAAATATCGAACTTTGGCAGGAACTTGACCAACTCGTTTCCAAACACCATGTTCAATTTACACACGTCAAAGGACATGCCGGACATCCCGAAAATGAACGCTGTGACAAACTCGCCGTCAACGCAGTAAAAAAATTTCAACAGCAAAATAAAACATTAGGGAATCTCTAAAAATTAATTTTAACCACACAGGACACAGAGAACACAGAGAAAATTTTAATTTGAATCAAAATATCATTTAAATTTATTAAAATAAAAATTAGGGATTTAAATCAAAATTGTAATATTTTCAGTGGAATATTTATTTTTCGATTTTCACCCCGACAGGGGTGTGATTTTCATAACCGCAGGTCATCGACCTGCGGACTCGTACAACGAACATTCCTCTGTCTGAAAGACAGAATTTTAAAAGTTGAAGGTATGATTCGGATCATTTAGTTTCGTCTTTCAGACGATGTTGAGGCGAGATGTTTACCGTAGGTCGCGCTTCGCTTGACCTACGGTTATGAAAATACCACCCCTTTCGGGGTGAAGAATCAAAAATAATAATTCCACTGATAGATTACTAAAAAATAAATTGATATGCGGAAAGTAAATTGTTTGTGTTACCTTTCGTTCGCCCTCCCAAAAACTGACCCCTATTAAAAATGATCCGTACTGAAGATTTAACAAAACAATACGATAAATTATTTGCTGTCAAGAATCTTAGGTTAAACCTTGTTTCCGGCGATTTATTTGGTTTTATTGGACCCAATGGTTCCGGTAAAACAACAACAATGAAAATTCTTGCCACATTGCTTCAACCAACTTACGGTGAAGCCTATGTTTGTGAGAAGTCCATCTACACACATCCCAAAGAAATCCGGCGTATGATTGGTTATATGCCGGATTTTTTTGGAGTTTACGATGATATGAAAGTAATTGAGTATCTCGAATTTTTCGCTGCTGCCTACCGGATTAGCGGGACTAAACGGAAAAAAGTTTGCGATGATATGCTCGAACTGGTTGATCTCGGCTACAAGCGTGAGGCTCTTGCGACAAGTCTTTCGCGTGGAATGACCCAACGACTGGGGCTTGCTCGTGTTCTGCTGCACGATCCGCAGGTGTTGCTGCTGGACGAACCGGCAAGCGGACTCGACCCAAGAGCAAGAATCGAAATGAGAGAACTACTCAAACGACTCGGAGGACGTGGTAAAACAATTATGGTCTCTTCACATATCTTGCCGGAATTAGCCGATATTTGCAACAAAGTCGGAATTATTGAACGCGGTGAACTGTTGGTCAACGCCGATGTTGCCGAAATAATGCGTCAAGTTCGTGACCATTTGGTCATTAATATCGATCTGGTAAATGGTCTGGAGGAAGCCGCAAAACTCTTAGAACAACATAACTCCATCAATCGTGTTGAAATTCAAACTGTTGCCGGTAAACAGATTATCCGTGTTTCTATGGATAAAGATAAAGGACTTGATGATTATTGTGATTTGCCGACGCTGTTGGTAGAACACGGATTCAAAATCCGATCCTTCAAAGAAGACGAAATCAATCTCGAAACCGCCTTCATGACGCTCACTAAAGGTATTACCGCATAAAATACTTTCCGCTCTTGAAATTTCGATTTTCGTTTCTTGACAGGATAAACTGATTTTGACAGAATCAACAGAATTGACAGGATTGTAAATAAAAGACACAAAAATTCTGCTCTTATAAAACTGAACTTTAAATTGCCATGACTATATTGTTCCTCGCGTTTTTCGTGCAAAATAATCTGCGAAAATCGGCGTAATCAGCGGACAAAAAATCGGCGAACCTCTGCGTAATCAGCGGACAAATAATTTGCGAACCTCTGCGTAATCAGCGGACAAATAATCTGCGCATCTCTGCGTAATCAGCGGACAAAAAATCTGCGAACCTCTGCGTAATCGGGGGACAAAAAATCGGCGCATCTCTGCGTAATCAGCGGACAAAAAATCTGCGCATTTCGGCGTAATCAGCGGACAAATAATCTGCGCATTTCGGCGTAATCTGCGGACTCTATAAGTTCATTACTTTTGATTATTTTCATCTGGGTTATTTAATCATGTTGACAAAAGATTTATTTTTACTATCTTTTGAAGAACTTTGTAAAATTCAGCGAGCCAACTCCTCAAAAATGGACGGATGAGATTGGTTTTGTGGAATTTTTGTGAGACAATGTTATTCATGTTGAATTGTTGAAATTACGCCAACCACGAGGTTTACGATGTCAAAATATGTTATTCCAGCAGGTTATAAACCTATTTTTAAGTTTCGTGAGGTTGAAACTGCTATCAAAGGAATCAAAGATGATTTCGAGCGTGCTTTGTCCACACAGTTGGGATTGCTGCGTGTAACCGCCCCGATGTTTCTCGATCCGACAACCGGTCTCAACGATAACCTGAACGGTGTTGAAAAACCGGTAAAATTTTACGCAACCGATGTCCAAAAGGAAGTTGAAATTGTTCAATCGCTTGCCAAATGGAAACGTTTTGCTCTTTACAAATATGGTTTTCGCCCTGGCGAAGGGCTTTACACGGATATGAATGCCCTGCGGCCTGATGAAACAATTTCGCCTATTCATTCGTTTTATGTTGATCAGTGGGATTGGTGTAAAGTGATGAAACGTGACCAACGAAATCTTGAGTTTCTCAAATCGACAGTTGAATCTATTTTTGGGGCAATCAAATCGACAGAATACCGTGTTTGTTCCCAACACGCTCAAATCAAACCCATTTTGCCGGAAAAAATCACATTTATTACAAGCGAAGAATTACAGAACAAGTATCCGAAACTAACTCCCAAAGAGCGTGAAACGATTATCTGTAAGGAAGCTGGGGCGATTTTTGTAATTGGTATTGGCGGGGAATTGCCGGACGGAACGATTCACGATGGACGTGCTCCGGATTACGACGATTGGTCAACTCCGCGCGAAGGAGGTATCGGATTAAACGGCGATATCTTACTGTGGCACCCAAAATTAGAAACTGCTTTAGAAGTTTCTTCGATGGGTATTCGGGTTGATGCTGAAACGTTGCGGCGGCAAGTCAAAATCAGAGAATGTGAAGATCGGCTTAAATTGCTGTTTCATAAAAGTATTTTAAGCGGTGAACTTCCGCAAACAATCGGCGGCGGAATCGGACAATCACGACTCTGTTTGTTCATGCTCCGCGCCATCCATATCGGTGAAGTCGCTTGTGGATTGTGGCCCGACGATATGGTCAAAGCCTATGCCGATGCCGGCGTAACGTTATTGTAACCATTGCGGAATGATCAATTGCATGTTGCGATTATTGATAAACTCTTCGTCCGCAGATGACGCAGAGGTTCGCCAATATTTAGTATTTAGTCCGCAGATGTTTTGTTTGATAATAACGAAATAAAAAAATTATAAAACGTATGAAAAGAGAGCAAACAAAAAATACGGTTTGATGTTGTTTCGATAAACGTTTTAAAATAATCTGCGTCATCTGCGGACTATTTGAAACGAATTAGAACCGTTAATAAAATAGACAGTTATTCACAAATCTCCTTCTTTGAGGTTCTCATGAAAAAAGAGCAAGAGAAAAAAAAACACCGTAATCGTGAAGAAACTTTTTTTGAAATTGACAACGATAATCAAGGAATTTTCGTTTCGTCTGTACCGCAACCGGTATTGCCGTCAACAAGAAAGTCAAAGAACCATTCTATCGGCAGTGAACCTGCACTTAAAGAACCGCTTGGTTTGCGGATTATTGGCGGTCGGTTTCGCGGCAGCAAGTTACAATATATTGGTGACAATCGGGTTCGGCCAATGAAAGATCGGGTTCGGGAAGCGGTGTTTAATTTGATTGGTCTGGATGTTCGAGGTCATCATGTTGTGGATCTTTTTGCCGGAACCGGTGCATTGACGATTGAGGCAATCAGCCGCGGTGCTGTTTCCGCTACAGTAATTGAACTCCATTTTCCAACGGCGGCTTTACTACGGCGAAATCTTGAATCATTGGGATTGCTGAATATTTGCGATTTACGAAAAACCGACGCTTTTTTCTGGGCAAAAAATCGAGAAGAACATCCTCATCATACGGATTCCAATAATGTAATTAAAATTCCTTGGCTTGTTTTCTGTTCACCGCCTTATGATTTTTACGTCAACCGCCAAACCGACATACTTGAAATGCTTCAACATCTTTTGGATTCCGCACCGTCTGGTTCGTTGTTTGTTATTGAATCGGATAATCGGTTTAATTTTGATATTCTTCCTGTCAAACCATTACCAAATAAAATAAAATCCTATCCTCCGGCAGAAATTGCTATCTTCACCAATTAACGCAACAAATTTTCGGAGATTATTAGTCCGCAGATGACGCAGATTTTCGCAAATATTTAAGTAACAGTCTATTTTATTAACGGTTTTAATATTTTTAAATAGTCCGCAGATGACGCAGATTTTCGCAAATATTTAAGTAACAGTCTATTTTATTAACGGTTTGTAATATTTTTAAATAGTCCGCAGATGACGCAGATTTTCGCAAATTATTTAAGTAACAGTTTATTTTATTAACGGTTTGTAATATTTTTAAATAGTCCGCAGATGACGCAGATTTTCGCAAATATTTAAGTAACAGTCTATTTTATTAACGGTTTGTAATATTTTTA
>JAITBS010000557.1 GCA_031283515.1 Planctomycetaceae bacterium | reverse complement strand
TCTTTTTTATCATTTTCTTTTTGCGATATTTTTTTGGTCAGATCGTTTATGTTATTTTGTGATGTTATGATTGTATGTTCCAGACGAGTGGAATTACTTTTGATTTTCTGAATTGCGGTTTCCAGTTCTTCTTTTTCTGTTTCATAATATTGAACAAGACGTTCATATTCTTTTATTTTTTGTTCTAATTCAGCGTTTTGTTGATTCAAAGTGAGATATTCTCCGGTTAATTTTGTTTTTTCGGCAAGTTTTTTTGTTTTAATTTCAGTCAGTTTGTTGTAACGATTGATCTGATTTTTTGCGTCTTCGCTTACCGGTTCCGGCATTGTTTTGCGAATCGTTTCCTGTATATCCTTTGCCGATTCGATTTCGGATACAATATTATCAAATATTTGTTGTAACGCTTCTATTTTTTCCGGTGAAGCGGATTCGGCTGGTACTTCAATGATGCCTTCGGTTTGGCGAATCTGAATAGCAATCAATATCGCAATAAACAAAATACCGCCAAATGTGTTACAAATTGTATCCAGAAACAATTCAAAACTTGATTGTGAAGAAGATCGGCGACACATTGCTGTCCTCATTATTTTTCTCCGGTTTATTTTTCTAACGAAAATTCTGTCTGTTCTCCGATAAAAGTAAAACCAACCTTCAATTTATGATTTTGCAACAATTTTATAACATCTTCATATTTTTCCATTTTGGAAGGACGAACGACCAAAAAACTCCATTGAGAAATTCATTTCGTTCCTGAAAACGTTTTTGTTCGGAAAGAATAAATTTGACAAACATGTCCGTTTTACTAAAATTTTTTTCCCATGATTCTCTTGAATTAAACACTGTAAAACCTTTTGTATCAAAAAGAGTCAGATAAAGATAATGATTAGGTGTTGCCGGAATATTTGAAAAAGCCACCTTTTGCGGTCTATTATTCGCATCCGCAATTTGTTGATCTAATTCATTATTTTTGTCTTTTAATTCATTCTCTTTCGCTTGTAACTTTTTTTGTTGTTGTGCGAGTTCGTTGTTTTGATTCGTGAGTTGTTCCAATAATTCTTTTAGTTGTTTAATCTGTTTTTCTTTTTCTTCGGCAAGTTTCAACGATTGATTTTGTTTCAATTCTTCGGCGTGTTGTGTTGCATTCTCGATAGATTGTTTGATTTCGTCGATTTCCGTATCAAGCCGTTCTGCCGTTAATTGTAGGGCATCAATTTGATCTTGTGTAGGCTTCCAAACCAGTGATTCTTGTTTATTTTTGTACAATTCCGTCGTTTCATCCTGAATTTCACGCAAAGAAGATTTTAATGATTCTATCAATTCCGTCAATTCTTGTACCGAAACACTGGATTCGGGAACCGATTCGGCAAGCGACATTTGCGTAATGAGTTTGAGAATCAACAATAACGTTATCAGAATCACAATGCCGACAACCGACATAATAATGTCCTGAAACGAAAAAAGTGAAACCGGTGATTCATTGGTATGACGTCTCATTTTAAATTCGCTCCTGTTCTTCATTGCGATGACTTGGCATTCGGAGATGCGCAACAATATGTTGACTGCAATATTCGGAACAAGCGATAAGAAGTTCTTCTTCGGATTTTTTCATTGCTGTTGCGAAAAGGTGAAGAATCAACGCAAGAATTAAAGCAATCAATGTTGTTTCAAATGCGGTTGCCAAACCTCCTGTTACGGATTGAAGTGATGCGGTGAGTGCGGTTGTATCCGCGCCGCTGGCAAGTACACTTCCGAATGTTCCAATCGCTTTTGAAAGTCCTTCAACAGTTCCGATAAATCCCAACACCGGAATCGCCCACAAAAAACCATTTAGTAACGAATAAGAAGTTTCAACCGATTCAATATCCTGATCATTATAGGAACGTAAAATATCGCCAACATCAGAAATCATACCAATATTTTTCAAATTAGAAAGTGTTCCGATAATCCGGTTGAATAGGAAAAAATATTTCGGTTGTTCTACCGTATCGTTAATGTTGCGAAAAATTTGATCTACCGTATTGGGAGAAAGAACAAAATCATGATCATTAGGAAGAATTGTTACATTGAGAGACAGCCGTTGAAAGCGAACTTTTGACCATTTGAACAAAAGAATAGACAACGACCATGTTGACAGCAAAACCATAAAATACGGAGTCATTCCGCGTTGCGTGAACATTTCGGAAAACCAGTTGGACGGCAAAAAGTAAAGAGTAACATAAAATAAAACCGAAACAACAATCGAAAGCAAGGCACAAAGTCCCGAATTGACTGCCGTAAAACGACCGCCGCGAAAACCGAATTTCTGTTCGATATCACTTCGTGACCAAGATAAACGTGATTCTGTTGACATGATTTTTCAAATAAATCTAATGATTAAATATAACAATTATTTTCAAATAAATATAACGATTACAATGGGAAGTGATTAAAGACCGCCGTTTACCTGCATATTTTTATTATGTTACGATTTATTATTGCATGACGGTTTCGTATTTATTTTTTTCCGATAAAAATGATCAAAGCGGCTTTAAGGTTGGGGTGATCTTTCAGGCGATACGAATTGATGTACTTATTTAATTGAATCAAACCTTCTCGGCGTTTTGTTGCCTGAAAAGTCGAATCTCATAACTGCGTAACTGTTTCTTTTAGGCGTAGGATTGTTACCAATATACAAATCGCCAAATAATTGTTCAAATTCTTCTGAACTATTGGCATCATAATAATATGAAAGCGTTGAAAGAAATAAACTCTTACCGAAACGTCGCGGACGTATAAAAAGTTGACTTTTTGCAGGTTCTTGTTCAAGTAATTCAATATACTGTGTCTTGTCAACATAACAATAATTCTCCGTCCGAACACTTTTAAATTCCGCATTGCCCAATGGTAAACGTTTAATATCTTTAATATTTTTTATACTCATCATTTAATGAGTCCTGTTTTGTTATCGAAAATAAATTTTACACAAAATCGTGTCCACTTCCATCTTTTGTAACTGTAATTGCATCAAGAATTGCCCAAAAACTTGTTGCTAATAATCCGATAACTGTTAATCCTAGAACCAGTTGAATAGTAGCCTGTTTTGTTCTTTCAGCATAAAAATTGTGTGAACCAAAAGTGCCGAAGAAAAAAAGTGCAAGTAGAATATAAATTAACCGTGATTTTGTACCTTGCCCTGTAAACATTGTGGAAATATTGTTATGCCGAATAATTGGTGAACCGCAACGCGGACAAATTTGTGCTGTTTGAACAACCGGTTGACCACAGGAAGAACAAAATAAACTTGCATTTTCCGGTTGAAATCCAGTTTGTTGTTGATAAGATGAAGGCATTGTTGAAGACGAAAAATATTCGGTAAATGTTTGTACAGCTCGAATTTGTTGCGCATTTTGTCCCTGCTGCCAAATCAATGATTCACCGCGAAGCGTTCCAGCCTGAATCATTTGAACAATAGTGGTGTGCGTTACGGGACCAAAACCTTCTGTTCCGTTGACACTGTAAAACCAAATCGCCAGCTCTGGAGGAACTGACGAATCAATATTTTTCATACTAATATCACGCTGTAATAATGTTACATTATATGTTTCTGGTGATGTTGGTTGTGGAGGCGACGTTGGAAACAAAAATTCAAGATTTTCCGCTGTAACCCAACCGGTTTTATCTTCAGAAACTTCTGTTGTTTTACAAAATTTCCCTTTAGTTTTCATTTCTAGGAGTTGCTCTTCATCGAATGGTCCAAATGCTTTGTCACGAATTTTGATATAGTATTGCATGAGAATCAGGATAAAATATGGAAAATAAATAGGGAACAAGAATATATTTTACGAAATAATTACAAAGGGAATCAATATTACGTAATTTTTTTGACTATTATTTTATTGGTAAAATTTCAATAAATTTTGTTGTACAATCATTCCAATTTTGCGAGGCTTAATGTTTTTGTAAAATCATCTTTATAAGAAATATGACTTTGTGAATATGTCCTATAAGAGCCAATTGGATCTATTATGCTTGTTTGATACTGTGAGAGAATTGCATAAAGTTTAATCGTATTTTCCTTTGTTTTTTTATCCAGTTTCTTAATATCATTTCGAATCAAAGTCATACATGTTTCAATATTTATAAAAACTTTATTCTTTTCTAGTTCATTTTTCATAATAGAAAGAGTTAACGAAAATTCCGGCTTAACACTAGAATACTTAATTGCTGAATTCCATTCATCTAGTATTTCATCCATAACAGAGTTACAAATTTCTTGAAGCCCAGCTATATTTTGCACAAGATCATTATCTTGATATTGAGTAACAAATTTTTCACATTTAGTATTGATTGCTTTTGAAAAATTACGATATTTTTCAAAAGTCAATTTAGCAAGATTACCGAAATATTTAGATCCATAAGTTCGGATAAATTCGCTACCATTATCATACGGCATTTTTTCGATCACTACAGTAAGGTTCGATTTATCGTCTTTCTGCTCTGTTTTTTCTGCCGTTGCTTTTGCTTCAGCGGCTTTTTGTTCCTGTTTCATGTTTTCAGTGGTAACATAGAATACCACAGTTCCTAACACAATAACTATAAGTAAAAGAATACTGATGACAGTAGCTGCAATTTTTGTTTTACGGGCGCTGTTTTGGGAGAATACTGGTGTTATAGGGGGCAAGTGATGGGCAAAAGTATTTATTGTATGAATTTTTTCGGCATTTTTTCCTTGTTGCCAAACCAATGATTCACCGCGAAGTGTTCTAGCTTGAATCATTTGAACAATATCGGTCTGTGTTACGGGACCAAAGCCCTCAGTTCCATTAACACAGTAAAACCACTCAGCCGGTTCTGATGTTGTTGGCGATACCGAAATGGATGTATCGGATGATTTTGTTTGAGATGATGCCTGCTTCGGAGTTGGAAACAAAAATTCGAGATTTTCTGCCGGAAACCACTCAGTTTTATTTTCTGAAACTTCTGTTGTTCGACTGAGTTTTCCATTTACTCTCATTTTTTTGAGTTGATCTTCACCAAATGGACCAAACTCTTTACCGCGAATTCGAATATAGTATTGCATTT
>JAITBS010000348.1 GCA_031283515.1 Planctomycetaceae bacterium | reverse complement strand
TAAAGGACTAACGACAATTTTATAAATGAACAACCTGTTTTTTAGAAGTTCCATCATAATTTCAGTCATGATTTTGTTTGTGTTTATATTATGTTATTTTTTGGAAAACAACAAGTGGTACGGACATTATAACTGTTGTAATCTGATTTCATTTGTGTTGAATTTTGTTGAAATGAAAAAAAAAGCCGACTTGTATTCTATTTGGGTTGTAAAATATTGGTGTACATTTGATCGTGACCCGTTCCCCCTCCCCCCTGGAAACATGTCTCGTTTAGTGAACAATTGGCTGTTAATTCGAAATAAAGTCATTTACTTGATGGTAATTGGGTTTATTTTTCCTATTTCCGGTTGCCGCAGTCTTTCATCGAAATCGCCGTTGGTACGTCAACCGGTTCCGGCTCAGTCGGATGCGGTTTTACCTGCTTCACCACAACCGGTTCCGGAAAAATCACCGCCTCCTCAATCATTGCCGATTCCTAGTACTTCGTATCGTCCGCCGACATTTCTGGAATTGGAAAACCAATCGAAATCTGTTACCGAAAAAACAATGATGTTCCGTTCAATTGTTCCGGAACATTTTATTGTTAAAAGAGAAGTTTTACCTTCCCCAAGTGAGCCGATTTCCGGTGTTTCTTCCCAATCGGTTCCTGAAAGTACCGTAGCGAATATCACTCCCAATACATCAGCAGATGTTGACATTTTGAACCGGCGAGTTGCCGAATTGGAAAAAGCGTTGGCGGCAAGTGAAAAAAAATCTGAACAGGAAAAACAACCGATCATTGTTTCCAATGTTTCCAAACCGATTGTTCCGCAGGTTCAATCACCTAGTTGGGTTCCGTCCATCAATCATTCGGGTGTTACGGTATTATCTGATGGTGAGCGGGTACGAATTTTGATTATTGATCAGGTTCTTTTCCAGTCGGGGACTTGGCGATTAAACCCCGATGCAGAAGAATTGCTCCGTAAAATTGTTGGAGAAATTCGGGCGAATGTTCCGAATGCTTTGTTGGAGATCGAGGGTCATACGGACGGGATTATGAACACAGATCCGGCAAACACAACACAAAAACACGATATTTCATCGGCGAAAACGATGGTTATTATGGATTATTTTGTCAATTCGCTCCGTTGGAACGTAACGAAGATCAAGACTAGTAATTTTGGTTCGAGTCATTCTGTTGCCGACAACAGCACTCCTGAAGGTCGAATCCGAAACAACCGGATAGAGATTGTGGTATTGCCTAAAGAACAATAACTTTGTATCTATTCAGCCACGTTTTTAAGTTTCTTCTTCTCTCCGCAAGGGGTGAGATTTTTCTAACCGCAAGTTATCGACTTGCGGACTCGTACAACTAACAAACCTCTGTCTGAAAGACAGAACTATAACGATTGCAGACTTTAATAATGTTGCACAATCTACACTCGTTCCGTTTCGTCTTTCAGGCGATGTGTTTTGTAGTTGACAGTGGAGAGTGTCGCAAGCGGATTACTTACCAAAACGGTATTATTCCGCCTGCGAACTCTCCAATGTCAACTCTCCAATGTCAACTCTCCACTATCAACTCTCCACTATCAACTACTCGCTTGATCTACGGTTATGAAAATGCCGCCTCTTCAGGGTGAAGAAGAAAAAATAATAGTTCCGCTGATATATTACAAAATTTCCTCAATGGGATTTATTGATTTATTCTTGTTCAAAATATATAATAAACGGCAAACAACAAGTTATTAAATTTAGAGATTTTATACATACAAGAAAAATTATATAAGGACAATAATTTTATGGGAATTTACGGTGATTTACGAATTCTTTACCACATGGCGATTCGTCCAATTCGAGGCAAAAACCATGCGGAACGGATGAACCATTTTTACAGTGGTCAGGCAACAGATTATGATGATTTCCGGCGTCGTTTGTTGCGTGGCCGCGAAGAACTTTGGCAGAAAATGCTCGAATCGGAACCCTATACCAACACAGTTTGGATGGATATGGGCGGCGGAACAGGTTCCAATTTACATTTTTTTGGAGATACAATTGATCAACTTAACAAAGTCTATGTTGTTGATCTTGCCGGTTCACTTCTGGAAGTTGCGAATCAACGGATTCACGAGAGCGGCTGGAAGAATATCGAAACGGCGGAAGCCGATGCAACAATATTTATTCCGCCGGAAGGTTCGGTTGATGCGGTAACATTTTCTTATTCATTGACGATGATTCCTGATTGGTTTGCTGCAATTGATCATGCGTGGAATATTTTGAAACCTAACGGACGAATTGGAGTCGTGGATTTTTACGTTTCAAGAAAATATCCGGCTTCCGGTCATGCCAAACACAGTTGGTTGAAACGAATGTTTTGGCCCAATTGGTTTGCTTTTGACAATGTGTTCCCGTCTTCGGATCACGTTCCGTATCTGCACCGAAAATTCGAACCGATTTTGTTTGAAGAACGACTCACACGTATTCCTTGGTTTCCCAATCCATTTTTCAAAATGCCCTACTATCTATTTATCGGACGAAAAACAACAACATAACTCTTAAAAGATACTAAAGATTGGATTACTTTGTTATCTTCTTTTTATTTTTCAAAAACATGAAACCATTAACGATTTTCTCTGTTGTGTTCCTTTTTTTCTTTGTGACGGGAATTGCCGGAACAGCGGAGATTTCGGAAGGCGATGCTGCTTTTGCCCGAAAAAATTATGTGACGGCTTTGGAGCTGTACAGCACCGCAAGGCAAAATCAAAAAGATCATGATTGGAAACGGCTGACGATTCAGATTATTCGTTGTTGTCTGGCGCGAGGCGAAACCGAACGAGCGGTTCAGGAATATTTTTTGCTTTGCAGGATTGAGCCATTGCCGCCGCTTGAGTGGATTCCGTTACCTTGGTATGTACCGATGGAGACGGCAATGGGAATGAGTTTGCGTGAAAAAAACGCTGAAAATTGGCTTGATCCGTTACAAACCAAGTCTCCCAATCTTGCGGCAACACTTCTTGCCGCTGCAACACTTTCGGTAAGTCCCGATCCCGCAAAACAGTTTCGTGGTCGTCAATTGCTTCGGGATTTGGAGAAGACGTTGGAAACATCGAAAAAAACACACGATCAAGAATCAATTTTTCAACAACATGTTGCTCTGTTGGCGGCGGCGTTGTGCTGGAAACAACGAATACCAACATTGAAAAACCAATCAGCATTAACACCGTTGCGGCGTATTTTGGATCAAATTCCAGAACCTTACCGAGCCGGACCGTTATTTCTATTTGGTCAGGCTGCCCGAATAGTTGGCGATCACGAAACTGCGGTGCTTGTTTGGATGCGTATTCCTATTCTTTATTCGGAAAACGTGCCGCTTGCAATTGAGGCGTTGCGTGAAGCGGCTCTATCTCTTGAAAAGTTAGGGCGTTTCGATCAAGCCGAGCGGTTACAAACCGAGCGGTTACAAACCGAAATCAATCTCAAACACTAACAAATCGATCTACCACGTCAATTAGTCACCGTAAAAATAAGATAAACAAAAAAATTTCACGCTCCCTTGTCAAACATTTTTAAAAGATTACAATATGTATTCACTGTTGTTTTGAATTGGCGGTGACGGTTTTAGATTACCCGGTGGTGTAATTGGTAACACAAGGGATTTTGGTTCCCTCGTCCAAGGTTCGAATCCTTGCCGGGTAAATTTATCATTTATAAAATTAAAAATAATTTTATTCTAACGTCTGGAATTTTTCTTACTCTCTGAAAATTTCCTATACTCTGAAAGGGCGTCGAGATGTTCGCAACGTCAACATTGTCTTAACGCTACAAAAAACAATCGTAATTATTCACGTAAAATTTACAAAAGGCAATAACCAAAAACTAAATCGAGTAAAGTGAAAATTATCTCATTCATCAGATCGAATGAGCGTAACAGAATGATCTGGAAAAAACAGAACCGTTTCACCAAAGGCATCGCGAAACTTATTATTAGCAAAATAAAAAAGGAAATAGAATATTGGCGAGATCAATGTAATATTTGTTTAGATGCATATTCGTCCGAGTTTGCTGTGATTGTCCAGTAAATACGTTTATTCAGGAACACTTTGAAATTGTCCAAAACTATCTGTGATAATTGGATTTGGGACATTTTTTAAGAAGTGCCATAAAAAATGAAACGATATATTGTTTCAAAAACATTCAAAGTGACGAAATTGTTCAAAAAAAGTGTTTTGCGCATACAGCGATCACAAAGTGATCCGGATAAAAATAGTAAAAGTAAAATACTGAGCTTATTGATATTGTGCTAATCAGTGATAGAATATACTTTGCTCTTTGAAAATTAGGTGATTTTAATACAAAGTTTCGTTTTGGGAC
>JAITBS010000164.1 GCA_031283515.1 Planctomycetaceae bacterium | reverse complement strand
TGAATCCGGTTTTGTGCCGGTTCGTGAAATGTTACGAGATCTTTCGGTGTTTGAATCGTGGTCGTCCATCTGTATCGAAGCCCTGTATGGAAAAGAAACTCCACAACAATAAACTTAATATATCAGTGGAATATTTTTGAATTTGTTTACAGTTGGAAATTACAAGGTAGGCAACTGAAAGATAGGCGACCTTTCGCCGAAAGGTTATAAATAATACAATACAATAAACCTACGGTCGCAACGGTTGGTTTTTTTATGGTGTTGTACACAGTTGGTTTTTCATTTCCGTCCGGCAACAGAGGCAAGCCGGCGAGTACGCCGACCAACGGTGGGTGAAAACCCTTCGGCGAAACGTTGACTACCTTCAATAAATCGTAACATAATAAAACATCAATCAAGTGAATGCAAGAAGGATAAAATGAAATTTGAAATATTATGTAAAATTTTATGCGGCTTTAAGAAGGTTGCCGTTTTCGTCAACATCGACAAAACGTACAGAAACCGGTTTTGAAATTCCTGATTCCTGCATGGTTATACCGTAAATTGTTGTTGCTGCCGCCATTGATTTTTTCGAATGAGTAATCATTAAGAATTGAGTGGCGGTTCGGAATTTTTTAATAACGTTCACAAATCGGTCGATATTGCCTTCGTCAAGAGCCGCATCGCATTCGTCCAGAATACAAACCGGATTCGGTTTGTAACGGAAAAACGCAAGCAGAAGCGCAACACAAGTTAATGTCTTTTCACCACCGCTAAGCAACATGACACTCTTCAATTCCTTCCCCGGCGGCTTCGCAATAATATCAACCCCGCTTTCCAAAAGATTTTCCGGATCCTCCAAAACAATATCCGCATGACCACCTCCAAAAAGATGTTGGAATAACTCACGAAAATGTTGTTTAACACCATTAAATGTTTCTTCAAAAAGTTGTTGACTTTCGGTGTTGATTTTTTCAATAATTTTTTCGATTGATTTTTTGGCACTTGTTAAATCGTTGTACTGATTGGAAAGAGTTGTGTATCGGGTTTCCAGTTCTTCCAATGTTTCAATCGCTTCAAGATTCACACTGCCAAGACGCTGCAATTTAGTACGTAAATCTTCAATCTCCTTTTGATAATCGCCGGACGACGAATGTTCAGTAGAAAAATCTGTCGAATGTCTAACATTGGAAACTTCCTCAGAAGGCATTTTATCAGAAAGACTTTCCTCTGTAGGAAGTTCATCAGTGGGAAGTTCGGAAGACAACTCAATAGAACATTCTGCGGGAAGTTCGGAAGGAACCGTTTCATTTTTGTTCTCTTTTTTATCGGTTTCAGTTGTTCGGCTGTCGAGTTCCACAATATCAATCCCGTAATCTTCATGCATTCGATCAATGAGTGTTTTCTGTTCTTGAATACAACGTTCAAATTCGAGTTGTTTGGAGTGACCTTTGGTTCGTGTTTTTTGAAGTTCATGTTGTAACCGTTTCAGTTCCGCCTGCGACTTCGCACGACCATCACTCAATTCCTGACGAATCCGGTACGAACCAACCGCCTCACAAATTATTGATTCTTTTTTGAGATACAGTGTTGCAAGACACGATTCAATACGGAGAATCGCTAACAAAATTCCTTCATGACGTTCTTTGAGTAATCGGCTTCGGCGTTGATGTTCCGCCAACAGATTTTGACGTTCCTGAAGATGATCTTCAAACTGCCGAACACGTTCCTTGAGAAAATCAAGACGTTCCTCACTTTTGGCAAGTTCGATTTTCATATTGGTTGTTTTCCGTTGATGCTCGATATAATGCGATTCCGATTCTTCCAGTTGCTGTTTGGCTTCCTTCTGCCGGATTTCCAACTCCGTAAGCTGTTCGTTTAGTTCTTCGCGCAACAATTTTGTTTGCTCTAATTCTTCTATTGTACGGTAAATTTGTGTATCAAGTTTTTCGGTTTCGTCATAAAGATGTTGAAACTGTTCCAAACCTTGCCGAAAACGTTCTTCGGCGGTGGAGAGTTTTAAACGTTGCGTATCGTGTTCTGTAACGGTTTTTTGGTGTTCCCGTGTTTCTTCCTCCACATCGGTTTCGTCATCGGCAACTCGTTCTTTGGCAACAGCAACTGCAATTTCTTTTTCAGTAACTTCCGCATCCAGAATATTCATTTGTTCGCAAAGAGTTCGGAGTTCACTCCGGCGCGTGATCAGACCGGATGAAGTATTCGGCGGTCCGACAATCAAGGCTCCATCAGGAGTGAGCAATTCACCGGAAACCGTCAGAAAATTTGTCCGGTCATCACTTTCCTTGTAGAGTTGCCGCGCAACAGTAATATTGTCAACAATCCAGGTTCGTCCCAATAAACGTTGCGCAAGATGAACGAATTTTGAATCAACCTTGACAAACAGATCCGCTCGCCCCAAAACTCCCGTACGACCCGTAAATCCTTTCTCCTTCATCCAAGGCGCTTCTTTCTGTAACGGATCAAGCCAGATAAAACCGACACGTCCGGCAAAATGAATTGCGTTACGTTCGATATGGCGAAACAGTTCTGCTTTGGGCGAGACAACAACATATTGGGCATTTGCGCCCAAAGCCAGTTCGATAAGCGAGGCGGCTTCAACATCAACACGAAGCAAATCAGCAACAAGCCCAAAAACATGCCGGAAGGGACTTTTCGGATCGCGTGACTGTTGTAACACCTCTTTGACACCAGGATTGAGTCCTTCATTTTTACGGATCAATTCTTCGAGTACGGAAATTCGTTCACGCATTCCGCTTTGTTTTTGTTTTTGATCCGATAATTCTTGAGTCAGGTGAGTCAGTTGTTGTACACGGTTATTTTTACGTTGTCTTGCCTCTTCGAGTTGAATTTGTTTCTGGCGGACGGAATCTTCTAAATTTTCAACAACATCGCGAGTTGTGTTGCATTGCAGTTCGAGTTCCAGATTTTGTACTTTAAGTTTTTCCAACCGGTTACTATTTTGTTCTTTACTATGTTCGAGGGTTGCCAATCGTGATTCCAGACCACTGATGGAACCTGCCAGTTTGGCGTTTTGGCGATTTTTGGTTTCGATTTCTTTGAGAAAAAAATCTTTTTCATCTTGTTTTTTCTTACAAAAGAGAGAGAGTTCATCACCTTGCCGGATGAGTTTTTGATACGATTCCGTAATATCGGCAGTAGAACGTTTTGCTTTTCGGATATCGTCGTTTGTTTTATGCATCATCCCTTCAATATCAACACTTCGGACATTGAGTTCGACGAGTTGCCGTCCATGATGAATCATTTCTGTTTCAAGTTCTTCGGCTTGGGCGGTTTGAAGTTCGATGGTTGATTCTTCTCCGGCAATGCGTTCACGATTGGTTGCCATCTCACCTTCAAAACGTCGAATAATCTGATCGGTTTTTTCTATTTCAACAACGAGATTATTCAGTTTTTTTTCTTGTTCCTCAACTTCCACAGTAAGAGAATTTAGGGTTTGGTTGAGGGTATCGGTTTCGGCTTGAAGTGCTTTATACCGAACGGTACGCTGACGGTAATCGACCAAACCGGCTTGAATCCGTAATTCCTGAAGACGTTGAGTGTATTGGCGGTAAAGTTGTGCTTTTCCTGCCTGATTTCGTGCGGAACGAAGTTGATGATCGATTTCCGAAACAATATCCGATAACCGGATAAGATTTTGTTCCACACGTTCAAGACGGCGTTGAACTTCCAATTTTTTGGCGTTAAACCGGCTGATTCCGGCGGCTTCTTCAAAAATGATCCGGCGTTGTACCGCTGTACTTTGCAATAAGGATTCAACTCGTCCTTGTTCTATAATACTGTATGCTTGTGTACCGAGTCCGGTTCCGCTTAGCAAATCCTTAATATCTTTTAATCGAGTTGCTTGGCGGTTGATGAGATATTCCCCTTCGCCGCTTCGATAAACACGGCGAGTAATATGAACTTCCGGTGTATCAAGACTAAATATTTTTCTGGAATTATCAAATGTCAGGGTAACTTCGGCAGAGCTCATTGGAGGACGGTCAGCACTACCGTTGAAGATAACATCAGTGGCTTCATTACTCCGTAGTTTCTTCATACTCTGTTCACCCAGAACCCATTTAACAGCATCAACAATATTTGATTTTCCTGATCCGTTGGGACCCACGAGCGCGGAGATACCGTCCTCGAATTCCAATCGGGTACGATCCGCGAAACTCTTAAATCCGGCAAGTTCTATAGCGCGAAGCACTGGTTTAGGTAATTTAGAGAAAATTGAAAAACTTGTTTCAAAGAGAATACAGAATTACTCCAATCAGGTCAAGATCAATTAAATTACCTTCCAAAGTAAGTGTCGATTTGATTACCTTTCACCGATTATTGATTACGATTTTCTTCCGTCCTGAAAGACTGTGGTTAGTTAATAGTTATGAGTGAATAGTGAATAGTGTCGCAATGCGGAGTATTACCGTTTGGGCAGTAATTCCGCTTGCGAACTATTCACTATTCACTATTCACTAAAAAACAACCTCATTACCTCATTGTTTATTCGTTTTTTTACTCGTTTTGGCATTACTCCGCTTGCGAACTATTCACTATTCACTACTAACTATTCACTAACAGTGTTGTACACGGTTGGTTTTTCATTTCCGTCCGTCAACAGGGGCAAGCCGGCTATCGCCGTATTGTTTATTGTTTATTGTTTATTGTTTAAAACGTTTCGGCGAAACGTTGACTACCTTTGGAGTTCCATTGCTAAACAAGTTGACGAAGATTCCACTGAGATATTACGAAATATTTATCCTGACACCAGAATTAGTCAGCGAGCGAAAATAACTTGATCAATAGTACGAATATTAGTGAAAATCAAACCTGTAAAAAACACAATATTCATAATTCAATTATGTACAATTGATCAACTTATTTTTGTACGCTGCCTTATACTGTGTGTCTTTATAAAAATTACTTTCATCATAAATGTTACGACAAGAGGTATAATCGTGATTCTGTTTTGTCTTGAATTATTTGTTTTCACGATTTAGTGTGAATATTTGGGTTTAATTTTGTTTTTTGTCCCGTTTGTGAATGTTTGACCGATATTGTGTTTTTAACGGGACAAAATATAACACAAATATTGTGATAAGAAATCACAAATCCGGTATTCCAATATTTTATACGGATTATAATTGATTCACTCGTCTGAATTACCACGTAATCTGATAAGTAAATTCATTTTCCTGCGTTGTGAACTCAACAGTTTTGTCCGTGTTTCGGAATAAAACGTTGCGCAATTCCTTGCCGTCTGCATCAAACGCTTTGACACTTTGGGCAACCTCCGGCAATTTTAATAATAGCGGTGTTGCCGGTTCATTAGGAAGCGGTGTTACAGATGCGGTTTTCGTTTTGATGTCAATTTCAATACGAAAAGCCCCTTTCGTTTTGGCAATTCCCAAATCAATCGGCTCCGTAGTCGGTAAAAGCCGTTCATATAATTTTTTGTCTTCCAATTGAAATTCAACCGGTTCCAGTGAAATATTTGAAATACTGTTATCAGAACTTTTTCGTTCAACTTTTAACCAACCAACCGCGTAACGATCCGCACCAGTATCGAAACCCAACAATTTGGCACGGCGTCCATCGCCTTTTGAATCATACAAACCGACAACAAAATAATATCGTCCAGCCGGAAGTTCATCGGGAATATTCATCGTGTGGGAATCCGAAACAATTTTATCGTTCCATTGTGAAGTTGGCGTCTTTGGATAACTTCCGCCTAAAACGCCTTCTTTCAATTTTTGATGCCAACTCATCCGTTTTTCCGTACAGTGAACAAAAATACAAAGGTCTTTCGGAATTTTTCCTTTCACATCCCACGCAAAATCAGCAGAAAATTGATTCCCGCCAAGATATTTGAACGAATTTAATGTCGGCGTAACCGGCAAAATATCTGTTGCAGTTTTTTGACGGGCATTGACATAAATAATGTGTTTGCCGTCTATTCTTTTTTCAGATAATTCGACAACTCGATTATTCATTTTGATTATTGCACATTCCAGTGTTTCCAGTGAATTATTTGTACGATACTCTGCGGAAAAACCAAATTGCGGAAGAACAATTTCATGAACAATATCTGTTGTTTTTTTGGTACGGATATTTGTAATATCCCAATCATTTGAATCAAGATTAACGAAAATTGTTGTTCCGTCATTCCATGTAATTATTTGCCGGTGAATATTATTGTTTACAAATTCAACTTTAATAATATGTTTATCGGCAAGATGCCGAATCAAATCTTGAGCAAGCCAGTATTTTCGTACGGCACCGCGTTTTTCGCTTCCCCAATCAGCCATCAACGAATGACCGGTTAATATTTCGGACGAAATATAATCATCGCTTTCAATGCCGTGCAAAATCCGACCGCGTTGAGCTTCATAACGGTTACTGTAACCGACTCCGTGTAACGAAAACGTGTTGTGATGAACAGCATCAAACCAAGGAACCCGCGACCATTCCTGACATGTTACAGGAATCCGAAATTCACCTGATTCCGGCGAAAGGAACATAAATTGACAATCCGCTCCGTCAAGATGACCAATCAATGAATCCATTCCGGCTTCACTGGAAGTTGTTGCACTTGGAAAATTTTTGTTCGCTTTTGAAAACCGGTCGCGAATCGTGTCAAACGCTTTATGCCATGCGGCTTGTGTTTCTGTGCGGCTGTGGAAATTACCGTCCCGATCATAAAAATCAACCGGAGGAATTGATGTAAAAACATCTACAAAATAAGTTGACATCGGAAGATGAGCCGTCAACAAATCAAGATTCCGTTCCAAAAATTTCTGAACTTTATCGGGACGAAATTGATAACTCTGTGCCTCTATACCATAATTGTTCCATGCTTTTCGCGGTTGACCGTTTTCATGAAATGTTGTTACGTCGAAATTATACTCTTCCGCATCAGGATAGAAGTCAATGTAATTATCGTGAACTCCATATTGAATCCCATTTTCGTTGCAAATTTTTAGTGTTTCCTGTATATCTTCCAGCGTTCCCAATCGCGGGTTCGGCGGAAAAATATCCGGCAACCGGTTATCGTAACCCCAACGCTGCCAATTGTGTACAATAAACAACGAATCCGTCAAACCATAACGAACCGCATTTTTAATTGTTTCGGTATGTTGTTTATACTGTCCGCCCCAAATATCGAACACAAATCGTCCAGCCTTTGTTTTGAAGCCGGACGAAGGTGTTTTCTCACAAATCGGACGGTACCGGATTGCACAATCCAATGCTCCTTTTAAACCGGACAATAATGTAATTGTTGTTGCAGGATGAACGCTTAACGTATATTTTTTTCTTTCAGGATCAACAACAAATTGATCCGGCGGAAAACTGCTTGCTTGTAAAACGGAAATACCGTTCTCAAAATCCATGCCGACATGCGATGTTGACAAATTATGTCCTCCGGCACTTGCAGTGAACGCTTTGGGCTCCGTAATACAATAACCGTGACCATAATAAACACGGTTTGCATGATGAGTTGCTGTGCCAAATTCAATTCGGTCAATTAAATCAACCGACGAAGAATCAATCGAAAATTGTAACGCAGAACCGTTTTGAGCCAACGTAAAAAACAAGGTTTCGCGTTGACCGTTAATTTCGATATCTTGCGCCCATTGATTTTCCACTGAGATATTTTGTTGTTTTTGTACATTTTTTGTTTGCGGTTTCGGCGGACTATTGGGATTTTGTACATTTTTAGAAATCCACGAACCGGCGTTTATCGAAGTGGGATTAAAACCAAGCGGTTGCCCTTGACATGAAATCCGTAAACCGTCGAATTGAATTTGTTTTTCCGCATTGCCAACTCCGATAACGCCGTCTGCGAAACCGTTGTTACCAAAAGTTACAGCACCGGTCAATTCGCCGTCTAGTTTGAAGACTTTCGTTTTATCTGATTCCGATTTACCGGATTTGATTGCGGCAAGATTTTCCGCGAACAATTTTTGTTTTTCTTCCGAAGTCAGAACAACCGGTTTTTCTCCGGCAAAGAGCAATACATCGCCCCAAAAACAGGAATCGCAATTTGTGTTACGTTTCGGACCGGGATCACTTTCGAGTCGCAACAAAATTTCTTTACCGGCAAATTGAGTCAAATCAACTTCGTTTTCAACCCAATCGGTTGCGGCGTTATGTTTTTCGTACACATTTTTGTTATTGACCAGAACGCGAAAAGTTACGCCGTCACTTGGAGATTCCGGCGGTGTAACATCGCGAACTGCACTATAAAAAGACAACATAACCGGTTTTACCGCCGGCAACGCAATTCGGTATTCGACGCCGGAGTTGCCGACACCGCCGCGATATGGCGGATGCATGTTAATACTTTGTCGGGATTTAATTACGTTACGACTAATATTGACGCCGGACTCCTGATTTCCGCCGTCAAATCCGATGGATAAAATTTGTAACGGTTGGTTGTCGTAATTCCAAACACCTCGATATGTATCCAACTTCGGAATAAACAAACCGCCGCGTTTCGGCAAGATATTGAGCGGTAATTTTTGTGTATCGGTAATTATTTGACCGAGTAAGGAGTTTTTCAGTGTTCCGGCAGCGGCAACTTTTGTTTCGATGACAAGAACGATATTTGTTTTTTTAGTTTCGCCATTCACCGTAAATTCAGCATCGAGATGAACAGGATAATGAGCAGTGTAAGTTCCCGGTCTGGCAACAATTTTTACTTCGGTTGTTTTCGTACTTTTAGCGGGAACTTCCAACGATTGCGAAACAGAATCCGGTTCGATTGATTCCGCACCGAAAAACTCAATAGTTTCAATGGTTCGGAAATGCAATTTGATCGTAATCGCCGAGTCTGACGAATTTTCAAATGTTGCCTTAATTGTCAACGGCTTGTCAATTTCCGTAATCGTTTCGCTTTTCACAATTTTTTCCGGTTCGCCGAAATACAATTTTAGAGGACCTTCCGA
>JAITBS010000163.1 GCA_031283515.1 Planctomycetaceae bacterium | reverse complement strand
TGTCTTTCAGACAGAGGAATGTTCGTTTTACGAGTCCGCAGGTCGATGACCTGCGGTTATGAAAATCACACCCCTGTCGGGGTGAAAATCGAAAAACAAAAATTCCGCTGATATATTACGATTTATGGAGTTGTTGAAATTGATATTTTGTAATAGTCTATTTTATTTTGTCTCTTTTATTTTTTTACGAATACAAAGCATGACAAAAACTTCAAACAAATGAAAAAAGTTGAAATAAAAATTTTCATTATGTTTTGTCATTTTTGTCGTTTTGCGAATTCGAAAAAAAGTTATCCGAAATTAAAACAGACAATTACAAGAGTTTATTGTGTTATTCTGTGTTTTTTTTCGTTTTATTTTTCCGCAATGCGAATTCTATAATTTCTTGTACAAGATGTGTAGGAACGCGAATTGCTTTTGTGGGACATCCGAACTTACCGGTTCCTTTGGGACGACCAGCACCGGAAGCACGGCTAATTTTTTTCACAGACTTTTTCACCGCTTTTTTAGCGGATTTTTTAACAGATTTTTTAGGCATTGAAAACTCCTTTGAAAATCGAAAACGGAAATTGAAATAAACTTACAATATTATGACAAATCCGCAACGAATGTCAAGACCGGTTTTAAAATTTGTTGTAACCGCTCATGAAGGATAAAAAAATTACTTAATTTTGTATTGAGGTTTCCAGGGAGTTTGTCCATTTTTTGGTTCGAGAAATCTGGCATTGGTGTCTTGATACCATTGAAAGAGCCGTTGTTGTAACTCTGCAGTTTTTTCCGGCATTTTTTCTGCAAGATCGGTTTGTTCTCCCTGATCTTCCGTAACATTAAAAAGATGGACACGTCCGTCTTCGAGACGTTGTATCAATTTATAATCTCCCATCCGAACCGCCGAAGAAGGAAAACCGCCCTGATTACTGTAATGAGGATAATGCCAGAAAAAAGCGTCATGTTTCTGTAACATGTTTTCACCTTTAAGTAACGGCGCAAAACTTACACCGTCAAGATGTTGTTCCGGTTTGGGCGGAAGTCCTGCTAATTCAAGCAAGGTCGGATAAAAATCCGTACTAATTACCGGTACATCACAAACACAACCGGCTTGAACCGTTTTAGACCAACGAATAATCAACGGTTCACGAATTCCGCCTTCGTAGTTCCAACCTTTTCCTGTACGAAAAGGCAAGTTGCTGGTCGGTGAACCTTCTGCCGTCGCAAGACCGCCATTGTCCGACATGAAAACAACAATCGTGTTTTCCTCTAAACGAAGTTCCCTCAATTTAGCAAGTACCCGACCAACACATGCATCCGTATGAGTGATCATTCCCGCATAAATTTCATGATTCTGCCGGCATCGGCTTTTTCGCGGCTGATTAGAAAGATGAACCTGTTCTTCTTCGATAAAATCACGAGTTTCATTGTTTTGGAGATTGAGTTTCTGTTTTTTGTCACGATAAGGAGCAACATATTCCTCCGAAGTTCCCAACGGAACATGAACCTGATAAAACGAGAGATAAAGCAAAAAAGGTGACTCCTTAAACGCCTCCAAAACAAGCAATGCCTCATCAGTGATTCGTGTGGTACGTGTTTCGATAACAGTTGCGGAAGTTTTCGGATTGATTGGCGGAAGATTTGGCAACGATAAATTTGTGATGGACGGATTAATATGACGAATATCGCCGCTCACAACATCAAAGCCCTGAAGTTGCGGTCCATACTCATTGGGATTACCAAGATGCCACTTTCCGAGCAAGGCGGTTTTATAATCGGCTTCATGGAATGCTTCACCTAAAGTTGTTTCTTCGAGCGGCATGAAAAGATCAAGCGTAGCCGGTTCGAAACGTTCACTCCGTTTTCCTGCCAGAAAATTTGTAATTCCTGACCGAACAGGATAACGTCCAGTCATAATACTGTACCGTGTCGGACTGCATACACAACAAGCCGCATACGCCGTTGTAAATTTCATTCCTTCCAACGCAAGACGATCAATATTGGGTGTTTCATAAAAGGTATTCGGATTGAACGCCCCAATATCCATGACTCCGAGATCATCCGCCAAAATAAATACAATATTCGGTTTTGCCTTCACGTCTTCCCCCAACACTTCCATTAGAAAAAGATTGCAAAACGAAAAAAATACAATAAAGAAAAATAAAAATCGCATTTGTGCTCCTTAATATTTTAGGGATTGTTTACAGTAAACATTCAAAAAAAACATTCAAAAAAATTTTTTATTGTTGTGAGGAGGATTTTACTTTCACATAGTTGGACATGAAAAGTACTTTACCGTTTTGGCCGGAATTTTCTGTTACGTTTCGCATTCCGTAAGTTAAATTCCAAGTGATAATATTGACGAATTAGGTTATTTGAAGAGCGAGGAGAGCTTCGAAGTAATTGGTGAAATCGTTGTTGGAATCACGTCGTGCTTGGCGGTAGTTGGCTTTGTCAGTTGCTGTTTTTGTGTTGTTAATTTCCTGACGCTTTTGATTGGAAGCCAGATAATTGTCATAGTAAATCTGATTCGTAACTGCCCCATAATCATCATCAACCGTAATGGCTCCGTATTCGTCGGCAATTTTTCATGCAAAATACACATCTGTCTCCGTATAGCCAAAATCGAGCATTTCGGAAATGTCAGAGTTGAATAGGTCAAAAATATAATTATCGAACAAGTTTATCATTTTTGAATATTATGAAACGA
>JAITBS010000139.1 GCA_031283515.1 Planctomycetaceae bacterium | reverse complement strand
GATTTTTGAGCCGTTTCGTGTTTTTTTGGCGCAACGTGTTGAGCGAATAAAGCAGGAACGGGCAGAAAATAATTTGCCGCATCGATTTACGTTTGTGGAGTTTTGGCACAAGGTGTTTCAAAATGTACAAAGTGTTGGATTTTGTTGCGGATTATTTTGCGGTTTGTTTATGTTGGTGTCTGATATTTTTTATTCTCGTATGTTCATGGCATCGGGTTCGTTTAGTGAATTTTGGACACCTTCTCTTGTGTATAATATTCGTGTGTTTCGTTGTGTGATGTTGGTATTTTGTTGTGGTATGGCGGGTAGTTTTTCCGCTTCGTTGGGCGATTCGATTTTACAATGGCTAGACGTTTCAAAAGAATTGAAGGCAAAACAACTATCACAGAAAAAGAATGAAGAACTCGAAAATAAAGAATAATTGTTATTAGAAATTGAGTAATATATCAGTGGAATATTTGTTTTTTACGTTTATGGAGTTCATCTGTTTTTTTCTTTCGCCCCAACGGGGCAATGGATTAGTTAATAGTTATGAGTGAATAGTGAATAGTGTTGCAAGAGGATTATTACCAAAACGGTATTACTCCGCTTGCGCAACTATCCACTATTCACTATTCACTATTCACTATTCACTATTCACTATTCACTATTCACTATTAACTATTAACTATTAACTATTAACTATTCACTATTAACTATCCACTATCAACTATCCACTATCAACTACTAACCATTATGTATTATAAAATTGATAACATTAATTTATTTGTTTCGGAGCAAGGAACGGGGCAACCGATTTTGTTTATTCATGGTTTTCCGTTTAACCACACGATATGGGATCGAACCTGTAACATATTGCGGAATGATTTTCGGGTGATTGCTCCTGATTTGCGAGGACTTGGTCAAAGCGAATTACCGGACGGTTGGAACATAACGCCGATGGAACAATTTGCGGATGATTTACATTTTTTACTCCAAACGTTGGGAATTGGGGAAAAGGTTATTATTTGCGGGTTGTCGATGGGCGGATATATTGTGATGCAGTATGCACGAAAATATCGTAACGAGTTAGCCGGTTTGGTGCTTTGCAACACGAAAACAGTTACGGATTCTCCGGTTGTTGCGGAAAACCGCCGCAAACAAGCCGCCGGATTGACAGACGGAACGTTGGAACTCCGTTCCATTGCCGACACGATGATTCCGAAACTTTTTGCCGAAACAACATTGAAAGGCAAACCGGAAATCGTACAAGAATTGCGGGCGGTGATTGAATCGAATCGATCTTTTGGAGTTGCGGCGGCAACACTTGGAATGGCGGAGCGGTTGGACACGACGGAGTTGTTGGGTGAATTGGAGATTCCGGTTTTAGTGGTTTGTGGTTCGGAAGACCAATTTTCGCCGCCTTCCGAAATGAAACCGCTTGCCGAAAAAGCGAAACACGGAACATTTGTTGAAATTCCCAATGCCGGACATCTTCCGCCTTTGGAACAGCCGGAACTTTTCACCAACACATTGAAAAAATGGATACTCTCTTTGTCGCGGTAATAACACGACAGTAAATATGATACAATATTTTTAGAGAATTATTTTGTTTCTAAAAATGCTTTCTTTAACAAAAATTCCGGTACCAAACAGATAAAACTATTTCCATGCAATTTACGTTAACCGATATTGAACATGCACCTTTGGAAGAATTATTATGTGAATCCGAACGTGTTCGTAAGGCGACATTTGGTAACAAAATTGATCTTTGTGCGATTGTTAATATTAAGAGTGGTCGTTGTGCGATGAATTGCCGTTTTTGTGCGCAAAGTGTGCATTATTCAACCCAAACGGAAGTTTATCCGCTTCGTAAGACGGAGGAGTTGGGCGAGGCGACACGAATGTTATGGAAACGGGGGATTTCCCGTGTTGGTTGGGTTGCCAGTGGTTGCGGACCGACCAAGACGGAACTGAACGCCATTGTCGAATCGGCGGAACAAGTTCTTAATGATTCACCGGTTGGTTCACTTTGTTGTGCATCGCTTGGTCAATTGGATTCTGATTCGCTTTTGCGCTTGAAAAAAGCCGGATTCAAACGGTATCATCACAATCTGGAAACTTCCGAACAATTTTATCCGCAGATCTGTACCTCTCAACATTGGCGTGATCGGTTGGCGACTTTGGAACGAGCGAAAGGACTTGGTTGGAAGGTTTGCAGTGGTGGTTTGTTCGGACTTGGAGAAACATGGAATGATCGATTTCAATTGGCATTGGTGCTTCAAACACTGCAAGTGGATTCTATTCCGTTGAATTTTTATAACGCAATTCCGGGAACACCGTTTGCTCATCATGGACTGCTTCATTTTGAAGAAGCGTTGAGGATAGTTATTTTATTTCGTCTTACATTACCGAATGCTGCGATTCGGATTTGCGGAGGGCGTCCGAAGATTTTTGCGGACAATTCTCCCATGCTGTTTCGGGCGGGAGCAGATGCTCTGATGACCGGCAATTACCTGACAACCACCGGTATTTCACCGGAACAAGATCGGAAAATGATTCACGAAAACGGATTGCAAACCGTCAACTCATAATCCCGCTGATTATCTCAAAAAAAAAGAATCACCAGCCAAAATACCTAAATCAACTCTCTCTATTCACCTGTTTGTAAACATCAGAAAAAATTTTTC
>JAITBS010000049.1 GCA_031283515.1 Planctomycetaceae bacterium | reverse complement strand
CGATTAACCGCTTCTGCCATGTCAAGCTGCTCCTGACGCAGTTCATACTGTTCAAGCCGGCGGGCAATCGAACCGTTCTGACCAAGAATATCATGTGGCGTCAACAAGGAATGAATAGTGTAAACCGTATCAATTTTGGTAATATTTCAGCGGAATTATTATTTTTTATTCTTTACCCCGAAGGAATATCGTTTTCCTAACCGCAAGTCGATGATCTGCGGTTATGAAAATCTCACCTCTTCGGGTTGAATAGCGAAAAACAAAAATGCCGCAAATATAATTACCAATTTTTAATACAGTTTCTAATACCGTTAAGGGTTGACTTTTTAGTAAAATTTGAGAAAATTAAATAATTCTATTGTTTGCTTATTACATTTTGACCGAAAATAATAGGCAACAAAAGTAAAGTGTGATGAGTTCAAGTTCAATATTATATTGATTTTCAATCCCACCGCAAGACAATGCGGTTAACGTAAAAATTCACATGGCTTCTTTGCAAACTCGTGATTCTAATACGATTGGACATAAGGTTTTTCCAATCAACACCGATACAGCCCGAATTGGACGGTTTGCCGATTGCGAGATCTGTCTTGACCACAACGGCGTCAGTCGGGACCATGCCTTGTTAATACGAGAAAAAAACGGTTATTACATTGAAGATTTGAAAAGCAGAAACGGAACTTTTCTCAACGATAAACAGGTTACTGGAAAAGTACGTCTCCATGATGGTGATTTGCTTCGTTTTTGCAATGTGGAACTTATTTTTTCGTTTGACGATCCCAATTTTAGTGACCAGGATTCGTCTCAAACAATTTCAGACCGAAGCCGGGCTTATCTTTCCGATTCCGACGAAGAGGTGGACAATACCTACACTGTTAAATCACAAATCAAATTAACAGATAAACGTCCGGTTCTTACTTCTGCCAATGCCGCCGTTAAACTTCAGGCGATGATCGATATAGGACGCAATCTTGGTGCGGCGGTCGATCAAGTTTTACCGCAACTTGTTCAAAACCTACTCAAAATCTTTTTGCAAGCGGATTGTGCTTATATTTTGTTGAATGACAGTAATTCCAATCGGTTGGAACTCAAAGCATTCCAGCATCGTGACCCCCATAATCAAGATTCTTTTCGTATTAGCCGTTCGATTTTGGAAAAGGTTGCTCAATCCAAAGCGGCGATTCTTTCGGATGATGTTGCGAATGATTCACGGTTTGAGCCTAGTGAAAGTATTGTCAATTACAGTATTTACTCTATTATGGCGGCACCGATTATGGATTACGATCAATCGGAAGTTTTGGGAGTTATTCAAGTGGATGCTCGATCTACCGGACGAAAATTTACTTATGAAGACCTTGACTTGTTGGTATCGTTGGCGTATCAGGTGGCGGTGTCTTATCAAAATGCGAAACTCCATGAAATTGCAATGTCGGAAAAGATCATGGAACGAGAAATGAATATTGCCAATACGGTTCAACGTGGTTTATTACCGCTTGCACCGCCGATAATTCCCAACTATGGATTTTACGATTTTTATCGGCCTGCCAAATATCTTGGCGGAGACTATTACGATTATATTATGTTACCGGATGGGCGGTTGGTTTTTGCGTTGGGCGATGTTTCCGGCAAGGGAGTTGCGGCATCGCTGTTGATGGCGAAACTCTCCGCGGAAGTGCGAAGCGGATTGATTATCGAAACAACATTCGAAGGAACGGTTCAACGATTGAACCGTGTTTTTTGCGAACCGCGTTGGGACAATCGTTTTATTACATTTTTCTTTGGGGTTTTGAATCCGACGACCAATGAGATTGTATTCCACAATGCCGGTCATGTTCCGCCGATTCTTGTTTCATCGGATGGAACGATTGCAATGCTTGGTGAATCGAAGATTGGTTTACCGTTGGGCGTGATGGACGACACGGAATATCCTGAGAGTTCGTTTGTTATTCAGAATGGTCAAACGTTAGTGATTATTAGTGATGGAATTACGGACGCAATGAATTCACAAGGTCAATATTTCACAACGGAAGGTGTTCTGAATTATCTGAAAAAGGTCCATACAGAATCAGTGGTTGAGTTTGGCAAAAACCTGATCAATGCCATTCACAGTTTTGCCGGGCGCGAACCTCAATCGGATGATCAAAGCCTAATTGTTCTTGGCAGACGTGATTGCTGATATACTTTGCACGGTAAAAAAAGGCTAAAAATCCGCAAACTTCAACGTAATCTGCGGATATCCGACACACGATGTAATCTATCAGTGAAATTTTTTTTGAATTGGTTTACTGTTGTAAATTAAAAGGTAGGCAACTAACAGGTAGGCGACCTTTCGCCGAAGGGTTTTAAACAATACAATACAATAAACCCACGGTCGCAACGGTTGGGCTTAGTATTGTGTTTTACGCCGTGAGTCCTTCATTTCCGTCCGTCAACAGGGGCAAGTCGGCAAGTACATCACGGCGTTTCGGAAAACACCGCCTACCGGATGTTTACCAACTTTTAACGGAAATTCTATAAGATAATTACAAAAAATCTGTCCGAAATTATCGAATCTACTAACATTTTTTGACTGGGGGGTACTTTTTCACAGCTGTTTGATTAAAATAGGAAAAGTTTATTTTGGTTCGTTCCTCATTTAGGTTTACATATCAGCAATTTTAAATTAGCAATGTCGAATACCACATCACTCAGTCCTGAAGAAATGGTTCGCCGAGTCTGTCAGGCTAAAGAAAAATTACTCAGGGAAGTTCATAAAGTTATTGTTGGTCAGGATGAAATGTTGGAACAAATGCTCATTTGTATTTTTGCACGTGGACATTGTCTTACAGTTGGAGTTCCCGGTCTTGCCAAAACATTGACCGTTTCAACAATGGCAAAGGCACTTCAAATGAAGTTCAACCGGATTCAGTTTACCCCTGACCTAATGCCAAGCGATATTACCGGAACAGAAATTATTGATGTTGACCCTGAAACCAATGAACGTAAATTCCGGTTTGTTCGGGGACCAATTTTTACAAATATTTCACTTGCGGATGAAATTAACCGGACACCACCGAAAACACAGGCAGCACTTCTTCAAGCAATGCAGGAATACGAAGTTACTGTTGCCGGTAAAACATATCCGTTGGAACCTCCGTTCTTCGTCATGGCAACCCAAAACCCAATCGAGCAGGAAGGAACGTATCCATTGCCCGAAGCACAACTTGACCGGTTTATGCTCTCAATTTATATCGGTTATCCCAACAAAGATGAAGAACGGCAAATCGTGATGGCAACTACGCAAACAAAAAAAATTGATATCGAACCGGTACTTCAAGCATCTGATGTTATTGGGATTCAACAACTTGTTCGGCAAGTTGCTGTTTCCGACCACATTGTTGATTACGCTGTTGAGTTGGTGCGATCCACACGTCCCAAAGAAAAATATAGTCCGCAATTTATTCAAAACTGGTTGGCATGGGGAGCAG
The DNA here is from genome assembly GCA_031283515.1 of Planctomycetaceae bacterium. Classification (GTDB taxonomy): domain Bacteria; phylum Planctomycetota; class Planctomycetia; order Pirellulales; family Thermoguttaceae; genus WRKP01. Next base: position 3,984 of record JAITBS010000049.1, on the reverse strand, counting down.
GACCACGCGCTGCCCAAAGTATTATTTTAACAGCAAAAGCAAGAGCTATTTTAAACGGACGGTTTGCAGTTTCCGGTGACGATATTCGTGCGATGTGTTTTCCGGTGCTTCGGCATCGTATTTTTACAAACTTCAATGCCGATGCTGAAGGTGTTGATGTGAATGCGGTGATTGCTAAAATTATTGAGGCGGTTCCAGAGCCTTCGCATGGTGATCCGGTTGCAGCCAAAACCAAACCAACCGTCGCCTCTCCAACCGCCAAACCAAGCGGTTCCAACACCCCAAACACTCCAAACACCGTTCCGCCTATCGTTTCACCACCCCAAAAACGTTAAATATTTTTATATCGTAATGTTAATTTGATTGTAAACAATTGCCAAAACAATTACAAAAAATTATTCGCCCCAAATTACCACATAGTAAAAAATGATGGAAATTGACTCGATATTAGACGACTTAATTTTGTGTCTAAAAGTGTCTGGTCCTTATAAGATTATCCTGTTTGGCTCTCACGCCAATAACTCCGCAACTAATGATAGTGATATAGATTTAATGGTTATTCTGGATAATAATAATAATAATAATAATAATAATGTTGCAAAATCGTACAAAGAAAGAATGGATAAAAAATTGTACATTCGTAAAAATAATTTATGAAAAAAATTGTTGAAGATTGGATATTACCGGCTGAAAAAGATATTAAAATGAAAAAGATATTAAAAATGCGTCAATAATTATAGAATATGAAGATTTAACAAACATCGTTGCTGTAAATATTTTGAATTTTCTGTTTTCAATGAAAAGATTTACTTAATGAAAAGGAACCATTTATGTTGTCAAAACGAATTTTACCGACAACGTTGTTTTTAAGAAAGAAGGGAAAACCATGATGATGAGTCCGTACAATAAAGGAAAAATTCCTTTTAACGGTGAACAATGTTGGTTGGCTTCTGGAGCCGGTGTTTTGCTTACTGTTGAGTAAATGCTGCATGACATCAATAATGTTTCAATTTTGTGTATTGTATTATCAATGTTAATGGTATCGGGAACGATATTTTCAACAATCATTTTTAACCTTTTTAGTAACTCCATGAAACCAACACCGCGAGTATTTTTATCCGGTTTTGCCGATGAATCGACCACGAATAAGACGATTGTCGAGCAATTTGCTGTTTTTGCCGCGTTGGGTCTCCAGTATTACAGTATTCGTTTTGTCAATCTTGGAGACGGAATCAAAAACGTTATGAAATTGACCAAAAGCGACATTCAACGTGTCCGTCAATTTCAGGACGAATATGGTCTTAATGTTTCTTCACTTGGTTCGCCGATTGGCAAGACCAAACTGGAAGACGCGGACGACGGATCAACGAACACGTATGTTCCTATTACGAAATATCTTGATGAAGTCCGATTGGCGTGTGATTTAGCGCATGCGTTGGAAACGAAGTTAATTCGTGGTTTTTCGTTTTATCCGCCGAAGGGAGCTGATCCGCGAGATTATCTTTCCAAGTCGGTTGAATGGCTTGGTAAGATTGCTGAAGTTTGTCATCGCAGTGATTTGACGTTTGGGCTTGAAGTGGAAACGAATTTGATTGGTCATGAAGGAGTGATTCTGAGTGAGATTTACCGGCAAGTCAATCATCCGGCAATGGTCTTGATTTTTGATGGCGGTAATATTGTGATGCAAGGTTATTCGTCGCAAGACATTTTTGAACAGTATGAGGCAATGAAACCGGGACTTGGTTGGCTTCATGTCAAGGATTTTTCCAATCCGCGTCGATCTGAAAAAGGCGGTCATGTGGAAGAAAATAAAATGAAAAATTTTGTACCGCCGGATCAGGGTGAATCGGGACATGAACGAATTTTTCGTGATTTGGCATTGATTCTTCCTGCGTTGGAAGAAAAATTAAAGAGTCGCGGAATACCTGGAGTTTTTCTGGATTTGGAGCCTCATTTGAAGGGTGGTGGTCAATATGGTGGTTATAGTGGTCCGGATGGGATGGGAGTTGCTCTTCGTGCGTTGTGCCGAACTCTCGATTATGTCGGAATTGCCTATCATCTCCGTGATTTTGACGACATCCGTGCGGCAAGAGGTTTTTGAAAATCGGAACCATTTTAGCGAATTGTTAATGGGTGAACCTACATTATCTTACCGTTATGTGTTCTTTTTGATCAACAAGCAAACAGATAACCTCATTGACAGTCAAAATGTGGAACAAATCAAAAAGAAAGCCCAAGATACTGGTCATGGAGTAACAGTTTATCCACAAATAACCGTTAAAAACGGCACAGAACAAGAGTTCTATTTTACATTCGATGGTCACGGTTCAACCAGAGCGTTACTTGATTTTGCCGGAGCGATTATTCAATTATATGCTTTTGATGCTTATGGTAACGCTTTAGGATTTGATCCCAATCAAGCATTAACTGAATTCCTTTACTCCGGCGAACAGTTTGATTCAAAAATCGGACAACAGTATTTACGGCAACGATATTATGATCCTGTTACGGGTCGATTTAATCGGATTGATCCGTTCTTTGGAAACCTTGATGATCCACAGAGTTTGCACAAATATTTGTATACTCATGTTGATCCAGTAAATGGAATTGACCCAAGTGGCATGTCAGTTGTCGTATCAATAAGTGTAGGTAATATTGGCGGGCAATTAGCTCAGGGTATAAAACTTGTTGCAGTACAAGTAGCGCGTGCAACAGTACAAGCATCTATCTATGTAATGGAAGCATCTCAAAGTTTATTGTTGACAGTGATGCGAAGTGCGGCAGCGATGGGAAGTGAAATTCTTACTGTTATCGCCAAAGTTGTAGCTCAGGTTTTAGTAGTCACAAGAAATGCATTGATTGTTATAACCAGAGATATCGCATTATCTGGATATACAATTTCAAAGATACCTTTTTATTTTGTTCCTGAGCTGATTACACCCAACATTTACACAAATACAGTTGGTTCACTCGCGAAGAATCCACAATGGTATCTTCTAAACTATGGTTATCCTGGATTGTCTAGAATTAATCGTCCTGCTGCAATTGGTGATGCAGTTTACCGCGGTATGATTTCATCAAGAATAGCACCTACAGGAATGTCATTGGATGAATTCCCTTATGCTTGTACACGGCAAGGTGGAAAAGGCTCTGATGTTTGGGCAGTACCTTGGAGGGAAAATGCGTTACAAGGAGGATATTTGGGGGCATTTGTCAGATGGACATTGAAAACAATGCCTGATCATCCTTTTCTTGTTTTACCAATTGCAAAATAATATCCAAATAAAGTTACATAATATTGTTAGTAGAAGGGAGATTATTATGTTATATGATGATGGTTTAATTACTTTTGAGATTCCTCCTACTCTGAAAAACAGAACTGTTAAGAGATTATTCAGTTCTTGGAGAATCAATTCCAGAAAATTAAATTTTACAATTGAACTTTCTTATGCTACGGCTATGATGCCATATTTTGATGATTATTATAGGCGAGAAATTCGTTCTGCAAAAACACATATTGGTTATAGTGGTATTATTTGTCACTGTCATGGACCTTATCAAACAACAATTAATAATCATTGTGTTGATTATTGTTTTTTAATATCAGAAGTAAAGGGAATGCCTGGACTATTTGTTCCTTTATGTAAACTTACAATATCTCATGATCAATATTTAGTTTATGTTGAAATAAGTATAAATGATCGTGTTAAAACTAATTCTTTTCCAATAGATGATTATTGGCAATCAATTTCCAGTATTAAGGTAATTGATTTTGAAAAATTAAAACAGGAAATTGATGACATTGCCAGAAAAAACGTAATAAAATATTCAAAGCCTCCTCAACTAATTCCAGTTAATATTCCAGCAGATTTCAAAGAATTTCCATCAATTATACCAATGCAAGGCGGCAGATTATTTAAAAAGGAAGGATTTGAAATACATATAATTGACTTAACCGGCATTGGACGAGAAGCCGATATTGAT
>JAITBS010000029.1 GCA_031283515.1 Planctomycetaceae bacterium | reverse complement strand
TACCAATTTTTTTCTCTTTCCTTAACTCGAATGATGAGATATAAAAACATCATTTTTGCAATTCGCGGTCAAGTATTGATGCTTGCCTCCAGCGATTATTCGAGTTTTGGTAATTGTCGAGGGCTGCGAGCTTCGGGACGTTCTCTAGGAACCAGGGGCGATTGCAGTCCCTCGACGTTTTGGGGGAAGGTATCTACGATACCTGATTTTTTGTTATTTTGCCGCTTAAGCGGCAAAATAACAAAACTTTTTTTCCTCTTCCCTCGAAACAAACACATAATAAAATACTACACATATAAACATACAAGGGGTGGAATTTTCATAACCGTAGGTCCAGCGAGTAGTTGATAGTGGATAGTTCGGACGCGGAGTAATACTATTTCGGCAGTAATTCCGCTTGCGGCACTATCAACTATCCACTCTCAACTATCAACTAACAACTGCCCCTTTCGAGGTGAAAATCGAAAAACAAAAATTCCACTGAAATATTACAAAACATCATAAATATGACGACAAGAAGTCTATTTTAGAAATACAGATCACGTTCCTCTGTATTGCGGATTCGTTCAATTCGGTCAAGAATTTCAAATTTTCGTTTTCCTTCGGGAAGTTTGTCAAATTCTTGTTTTAATATTTTTTCACCGGCAATTTTTGTTTCCGGTGAAGCGAAGTCTGTTAGATATTCCTGCAATGTCGTCAGGGCATTAGGTGTACACATATTCTGGATAAACCCCGGAATCGCGTATTCCATAAACACCTCGCCGGTACGCCCCAACCGATAGCACGCCGTACAGAAACTCGGAATATATCCGTCATTCAATAATTGGCAAACAACTTCATCCAACGGTCTGATATCACCAATTTCAAATTGTTCTTTTTCAAGAGCTTGTGTTTGAGCATCTCTCGTTTTCACATAACCGCCGATTTCAATCCGGCTTCCCGCATCAATTTGCGAAACACCAAAACCCAACGCCGTTTTACGCACTGCCGCCGGTTCGCGTGCGGTTACGATAAGTCCCGTGTAAGGAACCGATAACCGCAAAATCGCAATAAGCCGCAGAAAATCTTCGTCTTTGACATTGTGTTCCGCCACTTCTTTGATCGTTACACCGCTTGCCGGACGAATACGCGGAAAACTAATAGTATGCGGTCCCACATGATAATGTTCCATTAAATGTACCGCGTGAGCAACAAGACTCAAAACCTCAAACTTCCAATCGGCAAGCCCAAACAACGCACCAAGTCCCACATCATCACAACCCGATTCAATCGCCCGCGCCGGCGAATCAAGCCGCCACATAAAATTCGATTTCCGCGTTCCTTTGGGATGCATTCGTGCATAAGTTGTGTGGTGGTACGTTTCCTGAAATACCTGGTACGTCCCAATTCCCGCTTCTTTGACAATTCGATAACCCTCGTGCGAAAGCGGTGCCGCATTGATATTGACACGGCGAATCGAATTATGACCAACCTGAACCGAATAAATCTCTCGGACACAATCCGCAATATATTCGGGACCGTAATTACGATGTTCACCCAAAACCGCAATCAGTCGTTTATGTCCGTTTTTCAACAGATTTTCAATTTGCCCGCGTAATTCTTCGGTGGTCAATGTGTGGCGGATGGAATCAGGGTTACTACGGCGGAAACCGCAATACTTACAATCATTGACACAATAATTACCAACATAAATCGGCGCAAACAAAACAATCCGATTACCGTACACATCTTTTTTTAATTGCCGCGCTGTATCGAAAATCTGTTCAACAAGTTCCGGCTCATCGGCATTGAGCAACGACGCCGTCTCCTCCACTTCAAGAGCCTCTTTATTTTTCGCTTTGGCAATAATTTCACGGATTCGCCCCGAATCCGCTTTGCGTTTCAGTAAATTCTCGAAATACGGCTCGTCAACAAAATCGATACCGCTTTCGCTCAGTTGGTTCATATCGGCAAGAGCTAAAGTTGACATATTTTATTCAATAGGGTTGTAGGGTTAAAAACCGGTTGTTGTAATAAAAAATACAGCGTCACTTTATCCACATTTGAAGATAAAACAGAAAATCGTAACACCTCACACAAATAATTCAGAAATTGGCAAAATAAACTTCCTTCCGCCAAAACAACTTTTTCTACCTTTTATAAATTTGCGTGAATAGTTACGTCTTATGTAATTAGTCAATTTTGTAGATAGGTTTAGGTAGTTTTATGAATTATATGCCGTTTCTTTGTTTTGTAAAGGCTACTTTATTCGTAATGCAAGAAACAAACGATTCCGCCAAAACACCAATGATCAGAAAAAAATAATTTGCGAAAACCTGCGTAATCTGCGGACAAAATATCCACGAATTTCGGTTTGTTTTTTTAATTAGCAGCCGGAGCAACCGAAGCAGGTTCTTTCGGTGGTTGCTCCAACGGAATCACCAGTGAAGGAGTTGTTTCAGACGAAATTGTTGGTTCGGATTCGGTGATCGGTGTTACAGGAGTTGACTCTTGCGGCGGTTCCGGAAGCGGTAAGCCCTTAACCATTGCCTCCAGATGTTGACGCTGCTGTTGCGAACGCGGATCGGAAAGCGGAATAATCGGAATGTCGCGAACAACCTGACCGGTAAAAGTCAAACCAAATAATTTCGAACCAACAATCTCTTCGAGTTTATCCGCCTCAAACACCAATGATTCCGGCTTCGTCCACTCAACCGCCTTGTTTGGGTGCGTCGAAACAAACATCAATGTCGATTGAGGATTTTTCAACTCTTCCGGTTTTAAATTGGAATTGGCAAACGGCGTTCCTTCCGAATCGAAAAAACGAACGATTGTTTTAGGAGGTTTGATATTGTCTGCCAAAGGACGGAATATCAACGGCATGGTTTCCAGAAGCGGTTTATTCGTTGGACTATCCCATGATTCGTCTAATTTGAATTTGTTATAAAGTTCTTCAAGACCAAGCATCGGAAGCACCGCAACACGCCAACTAAGAAGCGGTACTCCATCTGTAGAACGAATATCAGCAGGAAATTTATCGTTCTTTTTGTAATAAGCCATGAAAATTTGCCCCAACATGAGCATTTGTTCGATCCGTTGCTGCTGAATCTGCATTTGCTGCATGGTTGTTTGTTGATTTTTAATCCCTTCCGATGCCGTTTCTTCAAACTTCTCGAATTTATTAAGAACAACATCAATCCGCGATTCTGTAACATTGACAATTACCGCGTTTAACACCGATTTAGCAAATTCGTAAGGAACCGGCAAGGACATTTTGGCGTTTTCATCTATTGTTGCCAAAGTGGTTTGTCCTATGAGAATCAGCCCTTGAACAATTTCACCGATTTCTACTGCACCTTGAGGATCGCGCGAATCAAAACGAATTGTCAACATCGGCAAACCAACCGGTACGGTCAAATTGACGAATAAGGTTGTTGCCCGAAGATGTTTTACAAGTGAATCCGCAAAGTTTTGCGGAATACCGGTTTGGAGCAGGAAATTTTCCAACACTTCCGGATCAATACTGGCACCTTCCAGAGACGTTACTAAAATTAAATCATTGGAATCAAGATCAATCCGTTTTAACCGGTCAATTGCGGCATTCTTTATCGAATCGGGATGTTGCTGATTTTGTTCGAAGACCGCCTTAATATCCGACTCTTGCCCTTCGACAACAACCAATGTCTGTTCATCAACAAATGTAATAGCAAGATGTTGGGAATTTGTAATCTCTTGTGGTATCAGATCGTAATACTCAATTGTTCCCGATTGCCGTTTTTTTGATTCAATATCTTCTGCGGTACCTCCGAAAAGCGACTTGAACAATTCTTCTTTTTTGATAGGTTCATCGAAAACGAGAATCGTAGAACGCCGGTAAATCATCCGCATTTGCGGCACCGGAACACCATTTTGTTCTACATGAACCTGAATTTGTGCAGGAAATGCGGAGGCTTGGACAAAACGGTCGATTTTGATGGGAACAAATGGAACTTGCAAAAGTTGTGAAATAACTTCGGAAAGAAGGTCTTCATTGCCGTTTCCGATGGGCGATTTCAAAAACCGTTTCGGTTGTCCGGCAACAATAAAAATCGGATCAGGCAACAACCAACGTGTTTCCAAATTATTTTCAGAGCCGAGTTGTTCAAGTATTTCGGCAGTCGGATAAGGAACTCTCAATGTTTTGATCTGTTCCTCATGTTTTTCAGTGGTTGCCGGTTCGTTTTTTGCCTTGCTTGGGCAGCCGGTCAAAAGAAAACATAAAACAAAAAACATTAAAACCGCAACACGAATAATTGTACGAACAAACATGGAAATTTTGGGTTGATTGAAATTGATTACAGAAAAATTTATTATTACCCCACAAAAGGTAACAAGTTTAATTTTATAGAATATCATATTAACTGATAATAACAAGAGGTTCCCATACCGGATTTGTGATTCTCAAAAAAACCGGATTCGTGATTCTCGAAAAAATAAAAGGGGCAATTATTTTTTTACGGTGATTTCCTGATGATTTGTGTTTTGCTATAATTCTTTGGTTGTTTTTTGAAGCGTTCAACGTTATGTGATGTTACATTATGTTGTTCGGTTACTTTCACGTTCGTTCAAAGGAGAAATCAATGATGAAACGAATTATTGGTGTTACGGTTTTTTTGTTCCTTTTTGTTGTTTCTGTTCGAGCCGATATTCGATTGCCGTCGATTATTGGTTCCAATATGGTTCTTCAACAGAAGTTGGCAAATCCTATTTGGGGTTGGGCTGATGCCGGTGAAGAAGTTACCGTTACCATCAACGGTCAAATCAAAACGGTCAAAACCGGAAACGATGGTAAATGGTCGGTTGTTCTCGATCCTCAGGAAGTTGGCGGTCCTTTCACATTGACCATTAAGGGAAAAAACGAATTAACTCTTGAAAATGTGATGGTTGGTGAAGTTTGGCTCGCTTCCGGTCAATCCAATATGCAATGGAATGTTCAAAATTCGACTAATTCAGGTAACGATATTAAACAAGCTAATTTTCCTGATCTTCGTTTGATTACCGTTCCCAATGTCAGTAAAACAACTCCGCAAGATGATTTCAATGGCAAATGGGAACCTTGTACTCCACAAAATGTACCGGGGTTTAGTGCGGTTGCGTTTTTCTTTGGGCGTAAGTTACATCAGGACTTGAAAGTTCCGGTTGGGTTGATTCATTGTTCTTGGGGAGGTTCGTCTTGCGAGACATGGATCAATCCCGAAGTTGTTGCCAAAATTCCAGAATTTGCTCCGATTACGGAACGCCGTGTTGTGTTTGAAAAGGAAAAACCGGAAGGCGGCGGTAATCAAATGGTTGGGTATCTTTATAACGGTATGATTCGTCCCGTTCTCGGTTACGGAATTCGTGGTGCCATCTGGTATCAGGGCGAAACCAACGCCGGTCGCGCCTATCAATATCGTACTTTATTCCCGACAATGATCCAAAACTGGCGCAATGAATGGAAACAAGGTGATTTCCCGTTTTATTGGGTTCAATTAGCCAATTTTATGGCAACAAAAAATAATCCTGATCAAAGTAATTGGGCAGAGTTGCGTGAGGCGCAAAGTATGACTCGATCACTGAAAAATACTGGTGAAGCGGTAATCATTGATATTGGTGAAACCAAAGATATTCATCCGCGAAATAAACAAGATGTTGGTTATCGTCTTGCAGTTCTTACGTTGAAATATGATTACGGTAAAGAAATTCCGTGTGAAAGTCCGCGTTACAAGTCTGCAACATTCGACAACGGAAAAGCAATTCTCAAATTTGATTTTGTTTACGATGGACTTATATCACGTGGTGCGGTGCCGGCCGGATTTGCAATTGCCGGAGAAGATAAAATCTTTCATTGGGCTGTTGCGGAAATTACTGAGAAAGACACGGTAATTGTTTATTCTCCTAAGGTGACGCATCCTATTGCGGTGCGCTATGGTTGGGCGGACAATCCTGTTGTTACGCTATACAACTCTGCCAACTTACCGCTGAATCCCTTCCGCACCGATGATTGGCAAGGTCTCACTGTTAATAATCGATAGTTACAATACTCAGTAATCAAATTCCCGTAACCATTCCCGTAAATAATTAAAATGTTGCCGACTTTTTAAGTTTTTATCGTGAATGGTTAGGAAAATTATGTTGAAATGAGTTTTTTGCCGTTAATAGTTATGCGTGAATAATGAATAGTGTCGCAAGCGGATTATTACCAAAACGGTATTACTCCGCTTGCGAACTCTCCACTATTCACTATCAACTCTCCACTAATATTCTGCCCTTTCAGGACAAAGAAGAACAGAATAATGCGTAAAAATAATAATTTCGCTGATCTATTACGAATTTTTTTTCTATTCCTGAATGGAAATCATCTATAAAAAAATTCCGCTGAAATATTACCGATTTTTTATAACATCGCCTTGTAATATTGCGGCGGATAATGTTATACTGGATGCGTGTTTGGAACATTTTCCTAAAAAACGAAACTGGAAAACAATTTAACTCATTAACAAAAATTGCCAATCATGACACTCACTCGCAGAACATTTGTCAAAAAATCAATGGCAGTTCTCGGAATGGCTTCGACATTCACGATTTCGGGAACTCAATCGTCCGGTCAAGTTCTTGGTGCCAATGAACGTTTACGTATCGGTGTTGTCGGTATCAATGGACGCGGACAAAGTCATATCAAAGAATTCGGCTCCATGAAAGATGCTGAAGTAACATTCCTGATTGATGTTGACAGTAAATTACACGGTCCTATCGCCGCTAAAGTCGAACGGGATTACGGTAATAAACCAATTTGTGTACAGGATGTCCGTAAAGCTCTGGAGGACAAAAATCTCGACGCCATCTCCATCGCAACCTGTAATCATACCCATGCACTCTTCACCATTTGGGCTTGTCAGGCAGGGAAAGATGTTTACGTTGAAAAACCTTGCTCTCACAATATCTTTGAAGGACGAAAATGTGTAGAAGCCACAGAAAAATATAAACGAATCGTTCAACACGGTACGCAACAACGTTCATCCAATCAACGATTTCTCAATCTCGCCGCTCTTAAAAGTGGTAAATACGGAACTCTGAAAATTGCCAAAGGTTATTGTTGCAAACCGCGTTGGTCAATAGGTTTCAAGCCCGAAGAAACTCCACCCGAAACTCTCAATTGGGATCTGTGGCTCGGTCCTGCACCACTTCAACCGTTTCACCGGAATTTAGTTCATTACAACTGGCATTGGTTCTGGGATACCGGTTGCGGTGATATCGGGAACCAAGGCGTTCACGAAATAGATGTCTGCCGCTGGATGACCGAACAAACCTTGCCTAAAAATGTTGTCGCCTTCGGCGCACGGTATGTCAATGAACCGGAAAAAAATTTCAAAGATCAAGGACAAACCCCAAATCAACAACTTTGTCTTTACGATTACGGTAATGTAAAATTACTTTTTGAAACACGCGGACTCGTTAAACCAAAAACAAATTGGGAACCTATTGTCGATGTCGAATTATACACCGATCAAGGAATGATCCGCGGTTCGGAATTTTTCCCATACGATTCCACAAAAGAAAAAGTAAAACTCGAAGCCGTGTACGAAAAACCAGAAGGAAATGTGTTTACAAATTTTGTCCAATGTGTACGAAATCGTGAACGCAACCAACTTCGTGCAGATATTCTCGAAGCCCATCTTTCCGCCGCTCATTGTCATCTTGGCAATATTTCCTACCGGCTTGGCGAAACCGCTTCGCTCAATGTGATCAAGTCCGCGTTCGGTGATGATCCGATTGTTCAAAAAGCGTTAGGCAATGTTGTAAAAAATACAACCGACGCATTACCGGATTTAACTAACCCAGAATTCATATTGGGACAAAAATTAACCTTCGATCCGCTTAAAGAAAAATTCATCGGTAACTCCACCGCCGATACTTTGTTGGCAAGAGATTATCGGAAACCTTATGTTGTTCCCGAAACAGTCTGAACAAAATTGTCCGAACAAACAACGTCAGAATAAAACGTTTTTAAGAAAATAAATTGCGTTTACACGGTAATCGTTTAGGGTATCAAAAACAGTTGCCGTGTACTGTTCTGTTTGTGCAACGTTTATTTTTTTATTTTCAGACTGTTTATTTTCAAGCAGTTATTTTCAGGCAGTTATTTTCGGACAGTTATTTTCGGACAGTTATTTTCAGATAACAGTATCCAGCGCGGCAAAATCGAGTGATTTTGTACCTTGCCGACAAGCCAACTCTATTTCACCAAAATTGCCGTCTTGAAAAACATTCGCGTATTCATGCCGAACCAGCTCCAACGAAGCAAGAAAAACTCCAACCATTGATGTTTTGTGTTGACCCGGTACGAAAAGTTGACGGAACGCAATTCGTTCTTCGACTTTAAGCCGTTGGTAAATCCGTTTCATGTGTGTTGAGATTGGAGTTTCATCGTAGATAATTTCATGTTTCGCTTTCGGCGAATTTTCCCGAAGAATACGACCAAAAGCACTGACAATATCCCACAATTCCACTTCCCGAATCGGTTCCTCCGCCATGTTGCGAGGACGCGGCGGTAAGTCATTGGCAAGACGTGGAAACCGCAATTGCCAACGTTCACTGCGAACTTGTAACGTATTCGCCGCATCACAGAATTTTTTGTACTCCAATAATTGCTCTACAAGCTCCTTACGCGGATCATCTATTTCTTCCTCAACACTCTCTTCACCAGGTAACACTTCAAACGACTTGATTTCAATTAACATACTCGCTATTGCTAAAAATTCTCCCGCCATATTCACATCAATCTCTTCCAATATCGCAATATAATCAAGATATTGTTCTAAAATCAATGTAATCGGAATATCCCGAATATCCAACTCGTCCTTACGCACCAAATAAAGTAACAAGTCAATCGGTCCCTGATAAATCGAAAGTTTTGCGGTGAACATGATAGTAGTTACTGTTAATGTTTATTCCAATTGTCCATTGTCCTGAAGTTGGAATACTTTTTATATCAGGAACTTTCAAAATCTTTTCATTTACGTGTTGTCAATATTGTTCATCATCATGGTTACCAAAAGATTTTATGTTGCTTTCATTTCCTTCCAAGTTTTCACCCATCAACAATTTTCGTAAAAATATCACATAATCATATCAAGATAAAATGTTAAATATTTGTTAATTCAGAGATTTAGCGAATTCTTCCAACGTTTTACAGGTTGCAGCTTGGGCGGTCAACGCCTCCAATACAGCAGAATCTTTAATATGACGGACAGCGGATTCAATCCGTTTGGGAAATTTCTTAAACCTTGCTTGTAATACGGTTAATACCGCTTTTATCTCACCTTCGGTAATACCTTTAGTAATACCTTTCGCAAGACCTTTTTCAAGACCGACAGTTTCCCCTTTGATGAGACCTTCAGCGAGACCTTTTGCGAGACCTTTTTCAAGACCGACAGTTTCCCCTTTGGTGAGACCTTCAGCAAGACCTTCAGCGAGACCTTTGGCAAGACCTTTTTCAAGACCGACAGTTTCCCCTTTTTCAAGACCTTTTGCGAGACCTTTTGCGAGACCTTTTTCAATACCTTTTGCGAGACCTTTTGCGAAACCTTTACGAATTCCGGCTCTTTTACCGAAAAAATAATCGTCAACTAACGCCC